>JAFTSR010000202.1 GCA_017467225.1 Clostridia bacterium
ATCGCCCTTATCGTAACGGGAGGCATAGTAGGCAACATCCATATTGCTACCTGCAGCATCGACAATGGGTGCGGCGGCATCAAAGAAATGCAGTCCGCTGCAGCCCAGCGTTTCTTGAATGTAGCTCGCCATGCCGTCCGAGGTCAAAGGACCTGTGGCAATGACGTTGACAGCATCCGGCACAATCCCACACATCTCCTGCTCTATAACACAGATGTTCGGGTGGTTACGGATTTTTTCGGTGATATAAGCGGAAAAAACGTCGCGATCGACTGCCAACGCCGAGCCTGCCGGCACCTTTGCATAGGCTGCAGCCTCCATGATCAGAGAGCCGCAGCGGCGCATCTCCTCTTTAAGAAGTCCGACCGCGTTGGTTACGCTGTCTGAGCGCAGCGAATTGGAGCAGACCAGCTCCGCCATGCCGGCGCTGTGGTGTGCCGGCGAATATTTGTGCGGCTTCATCTCATAGAGATAAACCGTCACGCCCATTTGGGCGGCTTGCCAGGCTGCCTCGCAGCCGGCAAGTCCCGCACCGAGTACATGAATTTCTGCCATGATTGATTTCCTTATTTTGCGTCTTCTGTCGCCGTCTCAACGTCGCTCACTGCTTCGTTTTCCCTCTCCGGTGCCGCTACGCTGTAGCCGCACTCTTCCTTGTGGCAGACCAAGAGATTCTTGGCCTTTTTGAGGAACAGCATCCCGCCGCACTGCGGACAGTGCTCCTTGGTGGGCATATCCCAAGAGGAGAAATCACACGCGGGGTATGCCGAACATCCGTAAAACAGCGACTTCTTTTTGCCCATTTTGGAAACCAGAGGAGAGCCACACTTCGGACAATCCACACCAATCTCTTTATCCTTGGGCTTGGTAAATTTACATTCGGGATAGTGTGCACAAGCAAAGAAGGTGCCAAAGCGCCCGGTGCGCAAAACGACGTCACCGCCGCAAAGCTCGCACTTCATGCCTTCCACCACCTCGCCGATGCCTTCCGTCTCACCCACCGGCGCGCTGACCAAGGGCTTGGTGCTGCGGCAGGCCGGATAGTTCGGGCAAGCGGCGAATTTGCCGAAGCGACCCTTCTTTACGATCATGCGGCTGCCGCACTTATCGCAAATCAGATCGGTTTCCTCAACGGGAACCTTGGCAATCTCGTCGCGCAGCTTTTCCTCGGCGCCTTGCAGCTGCTTGGAGAAGGGCTCCCAGAACTCCGCCAGGACGTGATCCATGGTGGTCTCGCCCTTTTCAATATCATCCAGGCGGTTTTCCATATCCGCCGTAAAGCCGTAGTCCACGATCGAGGGGAAATGCTTTTCCATCAGCTCGGTCGTTACCTCACCCAGGGGTGTCGGCAAAAGCGCCTTACCCTCGCGCTTGACGTAGCCGCGCTCCAGGATGGTAGTGATGATAGGTGTAAAGGTCGAAGGACGGCCGATGCCCTTATCTTCCATTGCTTTGATCAGCGAGCCTTCGTTGAAACGGGCGGGCGGCTCGGTGAAATGCTGCTCAGGCAGTACGTCCTCGCAACGCAGAACAGCGCCCTCCTGCAGCGCAGGAATGCGCACGTCGCGCTCCTCCTTGGGCTCGCCGTCCTGTGCGGTTGTTTCCTCCTCGGTCTCCTCGTACAGAGCCATATAGCCCGGGAAGGTTACGCTGTAGCCACCTGTATGGAACAGATGACCCGCACATTCCAGATCAACGCCGACAACAGACAAGGTTGCCGACTGCATCTGGCTCGCTACGAATCTCTCCCAGATCAGCTTATACAAGCGGTACTGATCGGGCGTCAGCATCTTGCGGATTTTGAGCGGCTCAAGATCGACTCTGGCCGGGCGGATAGCCTCGTGCGCATCCTGCGCACCGGCACGGGATTTATACTGACGGGGTGCTTCGGGATAATAATCGGTGCCGTACTTCTCGCCAATATAAGCGCGTGCAGCCTCCTGAGCCTCGGCGCTGACACGCAGCGAGTCGGTACGCATATAGGTGATCAAACCTTGTGCGCCACCGTTTTCCGCACCCAGGTTGATACCTTCATACAGCTCCTGTGCAACACGCATAATACGCTGCGACTGGAAGCCAATCTTACGGGAGGCCTCCTGCTGCATAGTGGAAGTCGTAAACGGAGGTGCAGGCAGCTTGCTGCGCGTTGACTTTTTGACCTCGCGCACCGTGAAATCATTGCTCTTGGCAGCATCTACAATTGCCTGTGCTGCGCTCTCGCTATCAAGACGAACCTTCCCCTGGCTATTTCCGACGTAATGCACGGCAAAGGTGCGTCCCTTTTCATCGGGGCACTCCAGCTGCGCGTCGACCGTCCAATATTCCTCAGCCACGAAGGCGCGGATCTCCTGCTCACGCTCAACGATCATGCGCTCTGCGACCGACTGCACACGGCCTGCGCTCAGACCGCTCTGCACGTTCTTCCAGAGCAGCGGACTGATCTTGTAGCCCACAATACGGTCAAGAATTCTTCTTGCCTGCTGCGCATTGACCTGGTTCATATCCAAGGGACGAGGTGCCTTGATGGCCGCCTTGACCGCCGTCTTGGTGATCTCGTTGAAGGAAACGCGCATGACCTTTTCCTGCGGAATATTGAGGACTGTGGCCAGGTGCCAGGAGATGGCCTCACCCTCGCGGTCAGGGTCGGTTGCGAGATAAACGCGCGTTGCCGCCTTGGCTTCCTTGCGAATGTCGCGGATCAGTTCACCTCTGCCGCGGATGTTGATATAATGCGGCTCAAAATTATTTTCAATGTCGACACCCAAAGAGCTCTTGGGAAGATCGCGCACATGACCCTTGGAGGCAATGACGCGATAATTCGAGCCCAGATAGCTTTTGATCGTTCCGATCTTATTGGGTGACTCCAGTATGACCAAATAAGACATATTCTTGCTAAAAACCTTTCTTTACCTTGACTCAGTTGATGTATTTTCTCTCCGCCAGCGGAGTTATTGACAATAGTTTATTTGCGGCTGATCATGCCACCCGGCAAGGAGCGGACCAGCCCTTTGATCTGCAGCACGGAAATCGCCGCCAAGAGCGTGCCCATAGGCATACCCAGATGCTTCAGCTTATCCACGGCAATCGGCTCCTCCGAGGGAATGGCATCCAAAATCGCGCGCTGCGTTTCGTTGAGCGAGGCGACAGCTGCGGAGGAACGGTCTCCCGGGTTGGCGGTATCCTTGGGTGACAGGCGCGTATCCTCCACCGGCGGCTTGGCATCCGCCGACGGTGCAGTACGCTTGCTTGTCGAGCTTTCCCTTTTTGCAGTTTCTGCTTTCTTGGGCGCACGTGCAGTGGGCTGTGTACGCTGATCTGTCGGCTGATCCGCCTTGGGCAGCGCACCCGCCTGCTCTGCAGGAACACGCACGTACCCGCCGACGACGCGGCTGTATACGCCCATCTCGGCCAGTGCTTGCCCGTCATAATCGGATTTTAGGTTCTTGGGCAGATGACGCAGATCAGTATACAAAAATTCGTAGTACGACAGAATGTCCTTGCCGGACAGCGCTACGTGAGCGCCATCGCGGATCAGACGGTTGGTACCCGAAGCATTGGCCGCGCCGACGTTGGCCGGAACGGCGAACAGATCGCGTCCCTGCTGCAGCGCACGATCCGCCGTAATTAGCGAACCGCTGCCCTCTTCCGCATCGATGACCACCGTAGCCTGACACAAGCCGCTGATCAGACGGTTACGGATGGGGAAATTCGATCCCTTGGGTTCCGCACCCGGTGCAAACTCCGAGATCAGAACGCCGCGATTAGCGATAATATTCATAAATCCTTCATGCTCCGGCGGATACGGAACGTCCACACCACCGCCGAGAATGGCGATGGTCTTGCCGCCGGCCTTCATGGCCGCGCAAGCCGCCACGCTGTCGATACCGAGCGCCATGCCGCTAACGACAATCGCACCGGCGCTGGCCAGCTCATAGGCTATTTTATACGCCATGCTGCGTCCGTATTCACTCATGCGGCGCGTTCCGACAATGGCCACGCACAGCTGATTCTGAAAGCTGGGCAGCTCGCCGCGGCAATAAAGCAGCAGCGGCGGATCGTTCAGCACGCGATAGCTGTAAGGGTATGCATCCTCATGATAGCAAAGAATACGAATACCGTGCTTACGGCAATATTCCTCCACAGCAAAGGCATCCTCCAGGCGCTTATCGGCCAGGGCTGCCAGCTGCTTGTCGCTCAGATCAGGAACCAACTCATGCAGCCGATCCTTGGGTGCCTCAAATACATCATACGCGCTGCCAAAGCGCTCCAGAAGCTGCGGGTACAAGCGATTTGCCGCGCCCAGGCGCAAGGACAGCCATATCCAGAACAGCTGCTCTGAGCGGCGCGACATGGACATCATGGATTCCGTCATATCTCATCCCTCCGGGTTGTTTTTTTATCTTCGGTGCGAAACGACCACATCAATAGCGATGCGGCAACTGCGGCATTGAGAGACTCCGCACGATCCGTCATGGGAATGTAGACCGTGCGATCACAAGCCGCGATGGTGGCATCACTCAGCCCGTGCCCTTCGTTGCCAATCACAACGCAATCTCCGCACATCGGTGCAAATGAACCAAGCTGCAAAGCGTTTCGGTCAAGTGCCGCCGCAAAGGTACGGCGACCTGCCCGTCCAAGAGAGGCAACCGTCGCAGGAATATCAGTCACGCGATAAATGCTCTGCCTGAACAGCGTTCCCATAGAGGCGCGCACTGTTTTGGGATTGTAAATATCGGCACAGTCCGCGCTGATTACCAGATGATCCACACCGAGCGCCGCAGCGCTGCGGATAATCGCACCGAGATTGGAGGGATCGCGTACTGACTCCAGAATGACGATGCGCTCAAAGGGCGGAATGTTCTGCACATCCGCATCAGCCGTATGCAGCGGTAGAAATTCGCAGGTGCAGATGACACCCTCCGGCGCGTTTTCCTCGCTCACGCGGTCAAACAGACTGTCCTCAAGACACAGCACCTCCGCCCCCGACGGCAATGTCGTATTTCCGTCCAGAAGCTGACGTAAAAGGGCTTGCGACTGGCTGTTTTTCAGAAAAATCGTTCGCACCGGCAGCCTTGAGAGCAGCGCTTCCTTGGCCAGCTTGATGCCGTCAAAGCGAAACAAATTGGCCACCTTGCGATGCTTTCGTTCACTCAATTTGACCAGTTCTACCACGCGTCCGTTCTGTCTGGACGTGATGGGTGGCTGCGTCAAAAACGATTGCAGGTATTGATCATTCACGGTGCGAGATCCTCCTTTTCTTTCCATAATTGGAAATATTTCGGTACTTTTTGTCCTAAAACGAAGGTTTTAGGACAAATTGAAGATATCTGTAATTATGACAAAAACCCGCTGTACTCAAGCGGGTTTCTATCAAAAAGCCTTACAGGGCAGCCTTTGCCTGTGCAGCGAGAGCTGCAAAAGCTTCCTTATCGGAGACAGCGATCTCAGCGAGCATCTTGCGGTTGAGAGTAACGCCTGCCTTCTTCAAGCCGTGCATAAAGGTAGAGTAGTTCATACCGTTTACCTTGCACTGTGCGGAAATACGAGTGATCCACAGGGATCTGAA
>JAFTSR010000011.1 GCA_017467225.1 Clostridia bacterium
GCAGCCGTGCAGGGATACGTAAGGGGCGCCGCCCCTTACGAACGTTTTCTTTGGTTCGTTTCTTTGTCGTTTGACAAAGAAATGAACAACACATCAATTATAGTTGGAACTCTATGTTCGCACAACCTAAATCATCTCACCACGAAAGGAACCATCACCATGAATTACGGAATCCAAATGTACAGCGTACGCGACATCACCGGCACCGACCTCGCCGGCGCACTCAAGGCCGTCGCAGACCTCGGCTATTCCTTCGTCGAATTCGCAGGCTTCTTTGGCAACAGCGCCGAGGACGTCAAGAAAATGCTCGACGATAACGGCCTGACCGTCAGCGGCACCCACACGGCTTGGCAGGAACTGACCGCCGATCACATCGACGAGACCATTGCCTACCACAAAATCATCGGCAACAAAAACATCATCATCCCCGGCGCGGACATTTCCACCCGCGAAAAGCTGGACGATCTGATTGCCCTGATCAACGAGGCACAGCCCAAGCTGGCCGCTGCCGGCATCACCCTCGGCTTCCACAACCACCACCGCGAGTTCATCCCCACCGAATACGGCGCATACGTGCACAAGGAGCTGGAGGAGAAGACCTCCGTTGCCTTTGAGATTGATACCTACTGGGTCTATGTTGCCGGCGTCGATCCCATTGCAACGCTGGAACGACTGAAGGATCGCGTCAGCGTCATCCATATCAAGGACGGCGACAAGGACGGTCACGGTAAGGCGCTGGGCGAGGGCACGGCTCCCGTCGCTGCCGTTCGTGAGAAGGCAATCGAGCTGGGCATGACCATGGTCGTTGAGAGCGAGACCTGCGATCCGACCGGCGTCGAAGAGGTCGGCCGCTGCATCAAGTACCTGCGCTCGCTGGAGGGCTGACAAGAATAGCGCAGGGCGCTGCCCTGCAACCCGCCAAAGCTTGAATAAAAAGGCTGGTGTACTTTTTCGTACATCAGCCTTTTCTTATGCAATTTCAATACTTGATTCCGTGCACAACTTGCTTGGCTTCCTCATGCGAGGTGACGGCGCGGATGAGATACAGGTCGTAAACGTAGCCATCCGTTTCCCATTTGATTGAGAAGGTATGCTCCTCCTCGCTCACGTCGGGGCCTGTCGGCCAGCCCTCGATAATGTAATACTTGGTATTTTTATAGGGATAGCACTCGATATCCAAGTAGTAGTCATGCTCCATCTTATACTGCATGTGTTTTTCAAATTTCCCATCCGAGGGAGTGGCAGTGATCCAGCGGTTCTCGATATAGTGCGCCTTGTACACGCCCGTTTCGGGGAAGTAGCGCACCTCGCCCGCAAAATGCAGCGCCTGGGGCAGCGCGTCGATCTCGGGGAGAATCTTGAGCGCCCGGATCTCCCGGGTCGTCAGCAATCTCTGGGGCTCCAGATTGGCGTAGGGGTCGCCGTACTCGGCATGCGTATGCGTATTGAAAACGCGCTGCACGCGGATAGGCGGAACGGCATCGCCCTTGAAATACAGCTGTGCGTAGAAGGAAGTACCGTCGTTGAGGGCGGTTGCCTCGGTCAGGTCGGGCGTCAGGGTAAAGACGCGTTCGCCGTTGACCGTCTGGCAGGGGAGTGAGCGTCCAAAGGCGATTACGCCCAAAAGCATCTCACCGCCACAGATCTCTACGGGGGAGATAAAATCCTCCTCGTCGCGCAGCAAAGGACTGATCAGCACAAGTGAGAGCCACGCATCGC
>JAFTSR010000203.1 GCA_017467225.1 Clostridia bacterium
AAGTTTTTGGGGTTCCAAGGGGGCTTTTTCCAAAAAAGCCCCCTTGGTCGCCGAAGGCAAATAGGCGCCCTGCCCGCCATAGGCAAACATCGATTATGTGAGGGAACCTTTTGTTCACAAAAGGTTCTCCCACATTTCGTCCTCTCCGACCACCCGATGCAGATGTCCACCTGCAGCCTCCAGGCGCTGAGCGGCCTGTGTGGCGTCAAGGCCGCACAGGAGCATGACGATAGCCACCTTGGGACTCCAGGCGCAGGCAGAGAGGGTAGAGCGTGCCTCGCCGCGCGAGCAGCCGCAAATCTCGCTGACCATGCGCTCGGCGCGATCGATCAGCTTTTTGTTGGTCGGCTGTACGTCCACCATGCGATTGCCAAAGACGCGTCCGCGGCGGATCATAGTGCCGCTTGTCAGCATGTTGAGCACCATCTTCTGCGCCGTTCCTGCCTTCATGCGAGTGCTGCCGGCGATGACCTCAGGCCCGACCGCCGGAGCGATCGAAATATCGGCAGCAGCAGCCATGGCCGAGTCGGGCGCACAGGTGAGGGAGATGACCGTCGCGCCAAGGCTCTTGGCGTAAGCCATGCCGCCCAGAACGTAAGGCGTGCGACCCGAGGCCGCAATGCCGCAGAGAATATCCTGGCGGTTGAATTTTTCATCTGCCAGTTGTTTTTCGCAAAGAGTGAGCGAGTCCTCCGCGCCCTCAACAGCGTGGCGCAGCGCGATATCGCCGCCGGCGATCAGCCCTACCACCAGCGACGGATCGGTGCCAAAGGTCGGGGGACACTCACTGGCATCCAGTACGCCAAGGCGACCGGACGTGCCCGCACCCACGTAAAACAGCCGCCCGCCGGCATCCATTGCCGCGACGATAGCGTCAATGGCTGCTGCGATGGCAGGGAGCTCCCGCTCCACCGCCTCGGCCACGGTGCGGTCCTCGGCGTTGATCATGCGGACAATATCCAGCGTGTCCGCGCGATCGATGTGCGCGGTGCGGGGATTGACCCCCTCGGTGACGGGAATAGGCTCGGACGGGCGGTGCTGATCGTTCATAAAAAACCTCCGCGTGGTGAAATTGATACGTTTATTATACCACGCACTGCGGCGGATTGCAAGAGAGATCAACAGAAAAATCCCACAGATCTCAAGGATTTTGAAATCTGTGGGATAGGAAATTACGGCTGAAGCTGAAGTCCCGTATGCGGATCGGTCAGATAGGTGGTCCACTCGCAGACCATCGGGCCGCCGTAGACCTCATCAGGCCACTCATAGCTTTCTGCCGCCTGCGTGGTGGTCATGTTCATGTAGCGGTAGTCACCGGCATTGGGATCGTTGGTCTGATAGAACCAGAAAACCTCCACGAAATAATATTCACCGCCAAGACGGATCATATTGATGCGGTGGTCGGGTATGAAACCGTCGATAGCAACCGCGCCGCCGCCTGTACCGCTGCGGACGTCCAGCGTCAGGCACTCCAGCCCTGCCATGTTGCACAGCGTGAAGAAGGTGCCACTCCAGCCCATGCAGTCGCCGCCGAGCTGATTGAGCAAACCGTAGGCGGTTTTGATGATGTAGTATTGTTGCTCCATCGTCATGAAATCGGGCAAATTACCGGAACAGTTGTAGTGGTTCTGGATCATCCAGGTGTAGATGGCGTGCTCCTTTTCGAAGTCGGTCATGCCGGGACGGATGATCTGGTCGATAACCGCGCCGCCCTTCTCGCGGATATTGTGCGCGTAGGTGAACTTCTCGGCATCGATCTCAAAGCCGTGCAGGTAGGACATGACGGCGCGCATCTCGTCATTCAAGGGCATGTACAGCATGAAGGTCGGACCCTCCAGATAATACTGCGTGGTCAGGCGGTTCTTGCCGTTCAGGTACGGATACTCCTCTACGTTGCTCGGGCGGTTGTACGTCAGCGCGCGAACCAGGGAGTAGGCGGGCATCTCCGAGATCGAGTTGTGACGGTACAGAGGCGAGCCGTCGCAGATGATATCGTAGTATTCGAGCGCTGCTTTGGGAAACTCGGGCTCATTCATGTAATAGCCGAGGATCAGCTGCAGCTCCTCTTCAAAGATGAGATGCGGATCCACCTGTTCCCAAAGCGCGCGCTGCTCCTCGCTCAGAAGGCTCTCGTCGACCGTGAAGAACAGCGGGTCGGTCATATTGCGGGACATCCAGAGCAAAAGCAGCTCCTCAAGGCTGTCGGTGGGATCGAAAACGGGGTAGGCGATATTCAGATGCGCGTAGCCGCGGTGCTGCTCGCCGGCAGCGGTGGCGGCGGTCACGCGGATCATCTCCACGGCCGTCTCACCAAGATCCCATTGGACCGTCCAGACGCGCATGCCGTCCACGATCTGCGCCGAGGCGGTGTAGAACGAGCCGGGCGTGCCGGTGTTGGTCAGGGTATCACGCAGCGTGTCTAGCGTCACGGTCAGCGCATCAACGGCAAAGATGCGGTCGGGCATCTCGCGCTCCAGGCGCTGCAGCTCGCGGTAGGAATGGACGACGTGACCGTCACGTGCGACCAGCTCAAAGTGCAGGGAGGTGACAGAGGTGTCGGTTACCACAGTGTAGGTGACGGCGGTATCGTCATAGTAAACAGTCGCGTCGGTCTTATCTACCGTCATCGACTTGATCAGTTCGCCCTCAGCGACAAGGGTCGGCGCGTCCTGCACAACAGTGACATTGACGCGATGCGTGAAGTCCCCGGCAGAGAAGCTGATCTCGGTCGTGCCGACCTGCAAGGGCTCCAGCTTGTAAAAATAGGACAGATCAATGCGCTGAACGTCCGTGATGGCAACGATGCCGCCCTCGGACATGGTGTACGAGGGAGCGGTATCCATCTCTGTCGTAATGCTGAGCTGGTACGTCTCCCTGGTGCTAAGCAGCACGTTGGGCAGGCGGATGGTGTTGGGCTGATTGTCCCCTCCGGGCTCCTGCGAATTGGGACCGACGTAAATGATCAGATCGCGCATCTGCTCGCCACAGCGCAGCGTGACAGCGATGGAGGCTGCCGTGGGGTCGTTGACCAGCTGCAGAGAGACGGTAACGTGCTGTCCACCGTTGCGCCCCTCGCTGTTCGCCTCCAGGTGCGTAAAGCATTCCGGGGAGTCTGTGCTGATCTGCACCTCGGCACCCGGTCTGAAGCCGATCTCCCAGGT
>JAFTSR010000204.1 GCA_017467225.1 Clostridia bacterium
AAGGGTTTAAGCCCGCGGAGCGCGGGGTTCGGGGCAGCGCCCCGAGATCATATTTCTACCCACGCCACGCGGTCGTTTCCGCCGTAGTCGCGGATGATGGTGCATGTGAGACCGCGCTCGGCAGCAAGTGCACGCAGCGCGTCGCCTTGATCGTAGCCGATCTCAAAAAGCAGGCAGCCACCGGGACGCAGCAACGCGAGATAGTCGGGCTCAAGCATGCGACGGTAAAAGAGCAGACCGTCCTCGCCGCCGTCCAGCGCCAGCGCCGGCTCCTGCTGCGTTTCGGGTGGGAGCGTGGCAAGATCGCGCGTGGGAATGTAGGGCGGGTTGGAGAGAATGACGTCAAAAACGCCGATCTTTCCGAGAAAATCAGGACACAGCACGTCGCCCTGCAAAAGCGTCAAGCGGTCTGTGCCAATGCCGTTGCGCACAGCGTTGCGACCGGCCAGCGCCAGCGTCGGCGCGGATAGCTCAACCGCCACGGCGTGCAGGTCACTTCTTTCACATAGAAGCGAGATGGCAATGCAGCCGCTGCCGGTGCAAAGATCCAAAAAACGACCGCCGCGCGGCAGGTGTCTCAGCGCCTGCTCAAGTAGAATTTCGGTGTCAGGGCGGGGAACCAGGCAGTCGGGACTGACCTCGTATTCCTGCCGCCAGAAAAACCAGCTTCCCAAAATATACTGCAGCGGCTCGCGGCGCTCACGGCGACGCACTGCCTCCAAAAGCTGCGCATTCTCGGGCAGCGGCGTGTCGGGATGGAGCAGGGAAGCGTCGCATCCGCAGAAATGCTCGATCAGCAGTCGCGCCTCGCCGGCAGCATTTTCAATGCCGGCCTGCAGCAGACGCGAGATCAGTTGTCGGTAGGTCATAATCCTCTCCTTGAAAGAACAAAACCCGTCCGAGGGAAAAGCCCCGGACGGGAGTTTGTTTGTCTTTACTCTACGTCGCGGATTAGTCGCAAACGTAAGGCAGCAGTGCTACCTGACGAGCACGCTTGATAGCGGTATTCAGCTCTCTCTGGTGCTTAGCGCAGGTGCCGGTGACACGGCGAGGCAGGATCTTACCGCGCTCGCTGATGCACTTTCTGAGTCTGCCGGTATCCTTGTAGTCGATGAAATCAACCTTGTCTGCGCAGAAAACGCAAACCTTTCTTCTTCTTCTGACTGCAGGACGGGGAGCACGCGCTGCGGGAGCAGCGTTCTCAACCTTGGTTTCTACCTTGTTATCCATTTTGATATCCTCCTATATTCAGTATGATGTGTTCGATGCGATTGCCCGATAACTATCAGAAGGGCAGATCGTCATCCGTCTTGATCTCCTCGAACTTGGGAGCGGCAGCCGACGGAGCGGATGCATAAGACGGAGCGTTGTAGGCATCCGGCGTGTAGGTCTGGGCAGCGCCACCCTCACCCTTGCTGTCCACAAACATAGCCTCGTCTACGACAACCTCGGTCGCGTAGCGCTTCTGACCGTTCTGGTCCTGCCAGGTGCGGGTCTGCAGCGAGCCCGTCACGCAAAGTGCGGAGCCCTTGTGGAAATAGCGAGCAATGAACTCAGCGGTCTGACGCCATGCGACGACGCTGATAAAATCGGCCTGCTGACCTTGCGGCTGCCCGTCGGCACCCTTGGACTGGTAACGACGATTAACGGCTAAGTTGAAGGACAAAACGGAAACACCGCT
>JAFTSR010000205.1 GCA_017467225.1 Clostridia bacterium
ACTGCGCAGCAAGCGCTACCGTCTGCGCTTCCCACTCGTCGTACCAGGGATAAGCCCAGGAGTCGGTCGGTGCCTTGACCAGAATCAACTCAATTTCCTTCTCCCGGCACAGCGACACGATGCGCTCAAAATACGCCAGCGTCATCTCACCGAAGGCCGGGTCGGTCAGTGACTTGGCAGCCGTATGATCGGCAAATTCTCCTTCACAGGGCAGCACACCGCATTGCATCAGATAGCCGTTATACGACACGGGCTTCTGCTCCTCAAAGAGCAACGTCACATCGCGCCAAGTCAGATCATGCCAGCGGTCGTGATAGCGAAGCAGCGGTATATAATAGGAAAGCAAGCTCTCTCCCTCGCATGTGGCGTCTTGCAAAAGCGGCAGATCGGCAAGATCAAGATCAAGTCCCTCCAGCGCCATGCGGTTGTACACTTCATTCTGCGGTTGACTATAACGCAAGCCGTAAACACCGAGCACGACAACCCTTGGCGTTCCCTTCTCCAATGCTTTTTGCAGCATGGCATAAGAATGCCATATCAGCTGCTGCGGCGAGCCGCACAGCCAGGCGTCAATGCCGTATTCCTGCCACAGCGTGACCGTAGAAAAGCTTTCATAAACCTCACAGTCGCCAAGAAACAGCACGTCCTGAGAAGAAAAGCCGTCGGTAAATTCGCCGATCAAGGCCGCCTCGGGATTGGTTTTCGCATCATGCGGCACAAGCAGACACTGCGCGATGGCCAGCGTGGAGAACAATATCAGACAGAAGAGCGCAATCGGCAACAATATTTTGATGATTTTCATGCGGCCTCCTCAGAACTGATTATAGATAAATTGTGTGGCATCGTAGCCGTAGCCATAGCGTCCGAAAATGAGAATGGCCGAGACCATCAGTGCCAGAATCACGGCCAGCAGTAAAGGACGGCGACACAGCCGCAGGCGCAGCTGCGCTCCCCAGGCGGGCGCGATGCCCCGCACCCATTTTCCTGCCGCGCTTGCCTGCCCGTTTTGCGTCAGCTTACCCAAAAGATACATCAGCACCACGCCGATGGCAACAAGCAGCCACTCGCCCGTAGATAGTCCAAGCGATTGCCAGAAGTTCGCGTCATACAGCGACCGCCAGGCGCGGACGTCAAGCAGACTCGCCCACATCCGCAGCGTCAGCGGTACGTCGGCATAAACGTCCAGCGTACGGAACAATCCCATCAAGGAGAACACGCCGACACAGCAAAGCAGCCGATGGACGCCGCTTTTTGCATAGCGCGGATACCGCACACAGAGGCTGCGCTGCAGCGGCTGCAGCTCCTGCGCGATCAGTATTGCCGCGCCGTTGAGAAGACCCCAAAGCGCAAAATTCCATCCGGCACCGTGCCAGATGCCTGTCAAAAGCCAGGTCAGCATGGTCGCCGTCCACACGGGTACGCGCTTTCCCACCGACTCGCCCAAAGCACGGCGAGAGAAACGGGAGAGCGCGCGGCAGGGCGCGCTGACCGACAAGGGGTAAAACACGTAGTCCGTAAACCAGCGTCCCATGGAGATATGCCACCGCCGCCAGTATTCCTTAAAGGAAGTCGAAGAAAAGGGATGATCGAAGTTTTCGCACAGGCGAACGCCCAGCATCTCGGAGCAGCCGAGAGCGATATCCATGCCGCCTGTAAAATCAGCGTAAATTTGCACGCTGTAGCCTAAAATCAAAAAAGCAACACCAACGCCGCGATAGGCTTCGGGCGTCTTTTGCACCGCGCTGACAGCGACCAGCACGGTGTCGGCTATGATCAGCTTTTTCATCAGCCCCAAAAGGGCGCGAAATCCGCCGCTGAGCACCTGCGTCCAATCAAAGGCAACAAAAGAAAACAGCGTCGGTGTCAGCTCGCCGTAACGGCTGATGGGTCCCTGCACCATTTGCGGAAAATAGCAAGCGAACAACCAAAAGCGGAAGATCGAGCGCTCCGGCGCTTGCG
>JAFTSR010000206.1 GCA_017467225.1 Clostridia bacterium
TGCGGTCTGCGAGATCATGCGCAAGAACCCCGTCAAGCTGACGCCCTGCATCTCGCACCACGTTCCCTTTGCGCAAGCGATGGACGTGTTTGTCAACGAAGATCAGTATCACAAGGAAAAGATCAAGATCATGATCGATTTTGACTGACAGGAGGAAACTACCATGGAAAAGAAACAGTTAGCACCGCTGCAGGTGGACGTAGGCCGCGTCAAGCCGCTGATTTTCGGCAAGGAGTATGAGTCGCGCATGATTCTTGATCACGTCATCACGGGTCGCGACGATGTCATTCAGATCAACCACGGCACCGTCAAGGCCGGCTACGCGCTGGGCGGCGCGACCCACGATGAGGACGAAATCTACTACATTCTCTCCGGTCACGGCAAGCTCCAGCTGGACGAAAAGATTGTGGATATCGCACCCAATCAGGTGATTTTCATCCCGGCCGGCTGTTTCCACGCGCTGGACAACCGCGATTCCGACGAGGATATGTGCATTCTGACCTTCTGGCGCGACTGGCGCTTCAACGACGCCTACGAGGAGCGCCTCAAGCAATGGGGCAAGTCGTTCAAGACGATCGACGAGGAGTAAGGCAAGGGGCGGATATGGCAAGGGGCGCTGCCCCTTGACCCCGCAAGAAACCTTTTTGAAAAAAGGTTTCTTGACTTCCAAAAACTTTTGGAAAAATTTTCAAGTTGAATTTTTAGCGGTTCTGTTCTGGATATACGGATTGAGAACCCATGTGGGGCCCCTACCCCACAAGATGGATAAATGTTTTGTTTCGCGTTGGAATGAACATGTCGAGCGCATTCGCAAGCGAATGCCGCCTGTCCCTACAAGACAGTCACAAGCAAGTTACATATCTGTTCGCCTGACATTTGGGGCAGGGGCCCCAAAAGGATAACAGAAGCGTTAGTTCAGAATACCACGACAAAAGCCTCCACCAAAACGGATCAAAAGTTTTTGGAATTCCTAAAACCTTTTTTCAAAAAGGTTTTAGGTGGGGGTACGGGGGTTAGCCCCCGCATATAAACATATAAAACACAAAGGAGAACCACCATTATGAAACCCTTAAACAAATACATCGATCACACCAACCTCATGCCCTTCGCCACCCGCGCCGACATCGCAAAGCTCTGCGCCGACGCCAAAACCTGGAATTTCGCATCCGTTTGCGTCAACCCCTGTAACGTCAAGCTCGCCAAGGAGCTGCTTGCCGGCACCGACGTCGAGGTCTGCACCGTCATCGGCTTCCCTCTCGGGCAGAACACCACCGCACTGAAGGTCGCAGAGGCTGAGGCCGCATACGCCGACGGCTGCGAGGAGTTCGATATGGTCATCAACGTCGGCCGTCTCAAGGATGGTCAGACCGATTACGTCCGCGACGAGATCGCTGCCATTGTCAAGGCTGCCAAGGGTAAGACGGTCAAGGTCATCATCGAGACCGGTCTTCTGACCGACGAAGAAAAGGCAATTGCTACCCGCCTCTCCTGCGAGGCAGGCGCACATTACGTAAAAACCTGCTCCGGCGTGTCCCAGGGCGTGGCTACCGTTGCCGATATTACGCTGATGAAGGCAAACCTCAGCGGCAACGTCAAGCTCAAGGCCTCCTCCGGCATCCGCACCTACGAGGACGCCAAGGCGCTGATCGACGCAGGCGCTGAGCGTCTGGGCACCTCGGCAGGTATCGCCATCGTCACCGGCGCACCCAAGGCATAAGGAGGCAGACATCATGGCAAAAATTATCGGCCCCGGCTCGCTGATTGTCGACGTAACCGGCTTTGCGCCGCACCTGCCCGTGGCAGGCGAGACTACCAAGGGCTCAACGCTGCGCTTCGGTCCCGGCGGCAAGGGCTCCAACCAGATGACTGCGGCACACCGCGCCGGCTCGGACGTGCGCATTATCAGCTGCCGCGGCGATGACGTGCTGGGTCAGATCCTCAAAAAGCACTACGAGACGGAGGGCATGAGTGAGCAGTACGTCAAGATCGATCCCAAGGCCGAGACAGCAAGTGCCCTCATTGAGATCGACGAGAGCGACGCGCAGAACCGTATTATTGTCATTTTCGCTGCCAACGAGCAGGTCGGACGCGAGAACGTCTACGCTGCCGAGGCGGATTTTGCCGACTGCGACGCGGTGCTGACCCAGTTTGAGACCACCACCGAGGCTGTGATCGCCGCCAAGGAGCTGGCGCACAAGTACGGCAAGCCGTTCATTCTCAACCCCGCTCCCTATATTCCCGTAGACTCCACTCTGTTTGACGGCGTGGATTTCGTCACACCGAACGAAACCGAGGCGGAGCAATTCACCGGCATCAAGGTGGACACCGTCGAGGACTGCCGCCTGGCTGCGCAAAAATTCTTTGAGATGGGCGTCAAGAACGTCATCATCACGCTGGGCGTGCGCGGCGCGTTCTACACCAACGGCCAAGAGGAGATCGTCGTGCCCTCCATCAAGGTCAAAGCGGTCGAAACGACCGGCGCGGGCGACGCCTTCAACGGCGGACTTTCCACCGCCATTGCCGAGGGCTTGCCCATGCAGACGGCGCTGCAGTTTGCCACCTGTACGGCTGCTATTTCGGTCACACGCCTGGGCTCCTCTCCCTCCATGCCCTACCGCCACGAGATTCTGGCGCTTTTGGAAAAGGAATTCGGTACCAAGCTGTAACGTATATACTCCCGCCCGCCCCACGCTTTGCCCAGGGTGAGGCGGGATTTTCAAAATGATTTTGAATGAAAAAGGAGCGTGCCTATGCGCATTTTGGTTCTGTTTAAGACGCACCTTGACGTCGGCTTTACCGATTTCAGCGAGGCTGTGGTCAAAAAATACAACGAGCACTATATTCCCAAGGCGATTTCGGTGGCGCGAGAGGTTGCGGCATCGGGACGGGCTGAGGGATTTATCTGGACGACGGGCAGCTGGCTGATCGCCCAGTATTTGCGCACGCAGAGTGCGCAGGCCGTCGCGCAGATGGAGGAAGCCATCCAAAACGGCTGGATCAGCTGGCATGCGCTGCCCTGTACCATGCATTCCGAGCTTTGCACAGGTGAGCTGTATGATTACGGCCTGTCGCTGTCGCGAGAGCTGGATGCGCGTTTCGGTCGGGAGACCATCGGCTCCAAGTGCACCGACGTGCCCGGACACACGGCGGCGATTGTTCCGCACTTGGCGAAAAGCGGCGTCACGCTACTGCATATCGGCGTCAATCCCGCATCGACCCCTGCTGACGTGCCGTCGGTCTTCCGCTGGCGATTTGAGGGCAGCGAGGTCAACGTGATGTACAATGGCGGAGACTACGGCGAGTTTACTCAAATTCCGGGCACGGACACCTACGTGTATTTTGCCCACACGGGCGACAATCTCGGACCGCAATCGGCGGCGGAAATTTTTGGCGTTTATGATGCAATTCATGCAAAATATCCGGATGCGACGGTGTGCGCGGCTGATCTGAGTGATGTGGCGCGCGCGGTTGAGACGGTCAGGGATACGCTGCCGGTGGTTGAGACCGAGATGGGTGACACCTGGATTCACGGCGCTGCGACCGACCCACAAAAGATGGCGCAATATCGGGCGCTGCTGCGCTATGCCAAGAGTGCCGAGGCGGATGAAGCACGCGACATTTACAGCGCTTTGTTGCTTGTGCCCGAGCACACCTGGGGCTTGGACGAGAAAACGCACCTGGGTGAGAACGAAAATTATATCCGTCCCCGCTTTGAAAAGGTGCGCAACAATTACAAATACAAAAAGATGGAGCTTTCCTGGGCGGAGCAGCGCAGGTATGTGCTGGATGCGGCGGACTGTGTCAGAGATGCTGCGATGCGCGAGGCGTTGCTTGGTGCGTGGTACGCGCAAAAGCCCGATTTTGCGGCTATGCGCGAACTGCCGGGCGGTGAGGCGAGGATCGGCGGCATGCGCGTCGGATTTTCGGAGAGCGGTGAGATTGTTTCGCTGCATGATCCCGCGGCCGGTTTGGCGCTGGACGGTTGCCACCTGTTCGGCTTCTCTTACGATGAATATTCCTTTGACGAGGTCTGGGCGTTTCAGAATGCCTATCTGATCCCACGATATATCCGCGATTTTGAAGAGTCGGGCGTGCTCAACTGGGGTATCAATGATTTTGGCAAGTATGGTCTGCAATACGAGCGCAACAAGCATACCGCCGCCGCGCCGCTGTCCTACCGCCTGTACACGGATGAGGTATCCCTGCATGTGGTTTATGAAATGGACGCGCGCGTGAGCGCGGAAAACGGACAGCCGCCGGTCTGCATGCTCAAGATCACGCCTGTCGGGAAGGAAGTTCCCTTTGATTTTGCTTGGTTTGACAAGCCTGCCAATAGTGCGCCCGAGGCCATGTGGCTGCGCTTTGATCCGGGCTGCACGCTGCGCGGTATCTCCAAGCTGGGACACGTGATCGATCCAGCAAACGTTGTCGGGCACGGTGGACGCGGACTGCACGCGACCGACGGCACACTGTATTTTGACGGTGTCAAGCTGCAGAGTATGGATGCGGTGCTGGTGTCGATCGGTGGCAAGAACGTCTACCGTTACGTGACCGAGATACCAAATATGGATGGCGGCGTTTATATCAATCTGTTCAACAACCAGTGGGGAACCAACTTCCCTATGTGGTGTGAGGGCGACGGACGGGCGAGATTTGTCCTGTCCACGCAATGATCCGGGCGGAGGTAATGACTATGACCAATATAGAAAGAGTCAGCAAACTGCGCGCGAGTGCTGTCGCGCCGGCGGTTTGCTATTTGGAATTTTACCTGCATTTTTACCGTTATTTTCAAGAAAAAGAGCTTCCGTACAGCCATGATCGGTACGGCGAGGCGTTTTACTATGCCTGCGAGCGTGTCACGCCCGTCATCGAGTCGGGCGAGCTGATCGTCGGGCGGGTGGTAGGAGGCCTTGATACCGGGATGACAGCCGAGTGGAACGGCACGCTGGGCGCCTTTGCACGGCAGACGGCGGCAGCCGCCGGTGGGGGTCAGGACTCGCATATGGCGATCGACTATCCGCTGCTGCTGTCGTGCGGCATTGAAGGCGTGATCGCCAAGCTTGACGCGTATGCGGCAGAGAATACTGCCGAGAGTGCGCAGTTGTTTTATTGCAACGCGCGCCGCTGCCTGCAGGGCGTGGTGCTGCTCTCCGAGCGGTATGCAACGCTGGCCGAGAGTATGGCGCGGCACTGTGAGAATGCCGACGAGCGCGCGGAGCTTAGCGAGATCGCGCGCATCTGTCGTGCGGTACCCAAGCACCCTGCGACCACCTTTTACGAGGCGGTGCATTCGGCGCATTTTGTTTCTCTTTGCGTGTCGTTCAATCCGCTGCGCCTGTGTCCGCAGCAGTTTCAGCTGGGACATCCCGACCGCTATCTGCTTGCATACTATGAGGCGGATGTGGCGGCAGGGCGCATTGACCGCGAACGTGCGCAGCTGCTGATGGATTGCCTGGCCATTCAGATCAATCACCGTGTCCCTGCCGGACTTTCCAGCGGCTACATGCTGGGCGGACGGGACGAGAGCGGCGCGGTGGTGGCCAACGAGGTGACCGAGCTGGGACTTCGCGCCATTGACGAGGTGCGCTTGGTCTATCCTGCGGTCGGCTTTTGCTACACGGCGGATATGCCCGATCACTATCTGGCACTGTCCTGCGAGATTTTGTCGCACGGCTGCTCGCATCCCGCGATCTTCAACGATGATATCATCACGCAAGGACTGATGGAATACGGTCTGCCGCGCGAGGAAGCGTGTAACTATATCCACAGCACTTGCGTTGAGATTACGCCGGTGGCCTCATCCCACGTTTGGGTAGCTTCGCCGTACACCAATCTGCTTGCCATTCTCCTGGATGTCATGCAGGGTGATCATGCAAGCTACGAGTCGCTTGTCGCAGCCTACCGTCAAAAGCTGGCGGACAGCATCCGTGCCAATTTTGAAGCACACAACGCGGCGCGCAAGCACCGCGCGACGCACGCCTTCAATCCGCTGCTTTCCTGCTTTGTCAACGATTGCCTGCGCGACGGTGTGGACATTGAGTGGGGCGGCGGTCGTTACAACTGGATTATGCCCTCCTTTGTCGGCATGGCCAATCTGGTGGACTCGCTGTATGCCATCAGAACGTTGGTGTATGAGGAAAAATCGCTGACGCTTTCGGAATATCTTGCCGTGCTGGCGGATAATTTCAAGGGGCACGAGGCGCTGCACGCGCGCATTCTCAACAAGCTGCCCAAGTACGGCAACGACACCGATGACGTAGACGCGCTGTTCGGTGAGATGACCGCCTTTATTATCTCGGAGTGCCGCAAACACACCCCCATTCACCAAAATGCGCGGCTGGTTCCCAGCGTCTTTTGCTACGTTCGTCACGAGCAGTTCGGCGCGCAGACGGGGGCGACGCCCGACGGACGCCTCGCGACCTTCCCCTTGGGCGATGGCTCCGGACCTGCGCAGGGCAGGGAGCTGTGCGGACCGACGGCGTCCATTATCTCCAGCACCAAGTGGTCGCATAAGGAGTTTATCGGCGGCGTGGCGGTCAATATCAAGTTTGCCAAAAAGCACTTTGACGGCGACTCGCTTGCCAAGGTCATGGCGCTGGTCAAGACCTACATGCAACGCGGCGGATTTGAGCTGCAGGTCAACGTGATCGATCGTGACACGCTGCTCCGCGCGCGCGAAAATCCTGCGGCGTACAGTGATCTTGTGGTGCGCATCGGCGGCTACAGCGATTACTTTGTCCGCCTCTCCCCACGTATGCAGCAGGAGGTTATCACGCGTACCGAGCACGAGCTTTAAGGAGGTTACACATGGAAAATTTTGATGCCAAAAAATTTGCAAAGCAGTTGAAATTCAAGGCGGGCTTTTGGCAAATCTTTGCCGCTGTGGCGTGCGTGGGTCTGATGCTGACCACGCTGCTTTCCGACGAGATTGGGCTGGGCCGGGTCATATTGGCGATTGTGGTATATTTTATCATTCGTACTGTGATTATACTGGACTACAACCGCAGGCTTTACGCGCTGCTCCACGATGGGCTGGCACCGACGCGCCTTCTGGACGTGATGCGTGAGGGCAGAATTTACTCGCGCAGCGGTGTGCTTGAGCTGCACGCGGCGTTAGCAGCCGGACAGTGGCAGCGCGTGGCGGACATCTGTGCGCAAAAGCTGAACGACCCTCAGTACCGTTTGAAGAAGCACGTTTATATGGGCTTTTTGGCAGATATGTACTTCAATCTGGCAGATGATGCTCATCTGCGCGAGGTTTGCGACGCGTTTGATGCGTACGTTGCGGCAAGCAAGCCGGACGCCATCCTGCAGCGGATGAAAGAGCCTATGGCGTATTACCGTGACTATCTGGATGGCGCATACGAGCGCTGCTTTGCGTACCGCGAAAAGACGCAGGCACAGGCGGCCAAGGCCAAGCCCAACCGCTATGCCACGGCCATCCGCGATTTTGAGCATGCGGTGGTTTGCTTCCGTGCAGGACACATGGACGAAGCGCAGGTGCTGTTTGAGCGCGTTGTCGCGGATGCGCCGCAGTTGGCGCTGGCGACGCTGTCGGAGGAATACCTGCGCGCGCTGCGAGAGGGTGGCGAGCCTTGCTTTGGCGAGCGCGTGACACCCAGCGGTCAGGATTGCCTGCCGCCCATTCCCAAATCCCATCGCGTGCTGCGCGTCATAGCACGTGTGGCTATGACCGTGGCTCTCATTATGCTTGCTGTAGCGGCTGTTCTTTTGCTGGCTGTTGAGATGATTACGTAAAATATGGAAAATGTCCAAACGCATCTTACCATTTTCCATAGACATTTTTCCCCGAATGTGCTATAATGAGATACAAACGCTATTGTTGAGGGAGGAAAAATTACATGAAACTCGTTTGCTTTCGCATGCTGAAAACCGTATTGATCGCTCTTTTGGCGCTGGGGCTTTGCGCCTGTGGCACGCCGGAGCAGCCGGATGGCACCAAGCAAGACCCACCTGTTGAGCAGCCGCCCGAAGTAACTCCCGAGCCCGAGCCGATCCCAGACCCGATCGAGCTGTGGGTCATGGACGCGCCATACAACGCTAAGGGTGATGGCGTAACCAATGATCGTGCGGCCATCCAAGCGGCGATTGATGACGCGCATGCCGCACCGGGCGGCGGTATTGTTCATCTCAATGCCGGCAAGGTGTTCTGTATGGGTAACATTATGCTGCGCAGCAACGTCGAGCTGCATTTTGAGGACGGCGCTATGATCTTGCAGAGCGACGACCCTTCGGATTTTGTCAATCCGCTCAAGGGCTTTGTCGAGCAGGAGCTGGTGATGGGGCAGTATGTCAATTCCAATATCCAATGGGATGCGGCGGCGTTTTACAATTTCCCTCTGATTTACGCAGGCACAGGAACGACCAACGTTAAGATCACCGGTAAGGGTGTCATCGAGATGGCGGCGGGCAACGATCCGCGCGGTATTATGACCATGCAGGCTATCGGCTTTTTCGATGTGGACGGCTATGAGCTGTCCGGCTTTACCGTGCAAAAATCTCATGCCTACTGCATCAAGGCGGTGGCATGTCAGAACGGATTGTACAAGAATTTGAAGATTGATATCACCGGTGGAACCATGGGCGGTACGGACGGCATCAACCTCAATGGCTGCCGAAATATCCGCGTGACCGGCTGTGATCTCAACACTGGCGACGATGGTGTGTACATCGCGTCCACCTACAAGGACCCCAGAGAGGGCTTGTGGTACAATTGTGACAACCCGTTGCCCATTGAGAACATCGAGATCGATAACAACCATTGCGAAGTGGCTTGGGATGAGACCAAAGCGTTCGCCTTTATTCTGTGGGGGTCAACCTATCCCGATCAGAAGCAGGTTGAGGTCAACAACATTTATATCCACGACAACTATTTTGAAAGCATGGGCGCATGGTCGGGCTGCTGGAATTTGGAAACACGTACCTACGACGGTAACGGCTCCAACAATCCCATCAAGAACGTTCGCTTTGAGAACAACGAGGTCGATCGCATCCAAAGCAATTTTTACGGCGTGCCGATCAGCGACGTTTACGGCTTTGACTGCATGACCACGCTGCAAAATGGCGATTTTGCGCAGGATGATATTTACTGGATTTCTCGCGGTGGTGAGAGTGCCGGTGAGACGGGCGGACACGGCTTCCTCAAGCCGGATGGCGCGGATGCCGCACTGTATCAGGGCTTGAAACTGACGGCAGGTCTGGCCTACGAACTCACGGCCGACGTAACCACCGACGGTGGTGCATACCGCCTATATGTCCGCGATCAGGTGACGCAAAAGCTGATCGCTTCCAAGGATATTACTGCCGGCAGCAAGGCAACCGTGGTGTTGAGCTTTGAGGTGCCGACGACGGGTAACTATCACGTGGGCATTGAGTGCGGTGACGCGAAAGCCGGCACGGCGGAGATCGACAATGTGACGCTTGCGGCAGATCTTGGTGGCGAGCTGAGCGATGGTAATACGTTGTTCACCGATTTTGAGCCGACCTCGGTCAAGGATGGCGGCGGCATGCGCAACGAGCTGGGCTTTGTCTTCTCGTCCCGTGTGAACGGAGAGGTAATGGCCGTGCGCATCTACACGGCAGAGCGCGAGGCGGGCATCCATTACGTCAGCCTTTGGGACACGGCAACGGGTAAACTGGTGAGCGATGAGATCTACGAGTGGGAGATTGTACCCGGCTATGAGGGCTGGCGTGAATTTGAGCTGCCCGAGAGCGTCAGCATCAAGGCAGGGAAGAAGTACACCGTTTCGGTGTCTGCCGGCCCGGATTGTCTGTTCTCCTGGGGTGAGGCGCAGCTCAAGTCCCCGATTGAGAGTGACGATCTTGTGACCTACCCGAACGGCGGTGTTTACAGCGCCGACGGCGTTCTTGGTAAGATGCCAGCCGGTGCGACGGCGAGTAACTATTTCCGCGATATTGTCTTTATTGCTGATTGATGTAACGCATTGATCATTGATTACTCATGGCAGGGCGGTGCGGCTGCGATAGCGGCTGCACCGCCCTGTTCGTATGCCTTGTCAAAAAAGAATTAACATTTTTTGTCAAAAAAGTTGAAACTTTCTGTTGACTTTTTCGGTGAAATAGTATAGAATATGTGTACACAAGTCATGCGGTATGATTTGCACTGCATGGCAACCGTGCCAAAAAATACATAAAGGAGAATTTTACAATGAAGAAACTGCTTGTAATGCTGCTGGCTCTGGCAATGATGATCACTTGCATCGCTATGACCGCATGCACCGACAACGAACAGACTCCTGATGGTGATCAGGGTGAGCAGGGCGATACCCCTGAGAACCCCGATGAGCCTGCGCACACCCACGCCGGTGGCGAGGCTACCTGTACCGCAAAGGCAAAGTGCGCTGATTGCGGCGAGGAGTACGGCGATCTTGCTGATCACGACTATGATAAGAAGGGTATCTGCAAGGTTTGTGGAGCTAAGGACCCTGAGGTCGAGGCTGAGGAGAAGGCTGCCGCTGAGGCTGCTGCTCCCGTTATCGAGCTGATCAAGGCTCTGGAGGGCATCACCGAGGTCAACGAGGCTAACCTGGCTGACGCACAGGCAAAGTACAACGCTGCTAATGACGCGTACAATGCTCTGGATAAGGCCGGCAAGGACGCCGTTGGCAAGGAAACCAAGGCTATCCTGACCGCTTGCAAGAACCTGATCAAGGACTATGAGACCGCGATCGAGTCTATCAAGGCTGCTGCAGAGTGGAAGGAAACCGTTTGGGCGGCTCTGCCCCAGACCAAGATTGCAAACGCTACCATCACCATCGACGGTGAGTTTGATAACGATGCAATGAATAAGTGCACGCCTATGACTCTGACCAAGGAGCAGTGCGACACTTGGAACGGTGAGGGCCGTAAGGACGGCGCAGGTGTCGTTGGCGATACCGATCTGACCGCAGGTGCTGAGACTGATATCAGCTTCTACGTTATGTACGATAACGATTATCTGTACATTGTTGAGTGGCGCTGCGACCTGAACTGGAACTTCTCCGCACAGGACTTCAAGAAGTCCTACACCGGTGACGGTTCTCTGCTTTGGTTCGTTAACACCGGCGATGCTGCTACCTGGATCGCTAACGGCGGTTCTGCTGAGGGCGGCGACAAGCCTGCTTTCGGTCTGATGTGGAACGCCGGTATCGGCGGCGAGAAGCCCGGCGAGAACAAGCCGCAGATCGCTTACTACCCTGAGGATGACCAGTCCGCTCCCGATGAGAAGACTGCTTCCGGTAAGTGGAATTACGCTCTGAAGTGGGATGCTGACAAGTACTACTACGTGCTTGAGGTTGCTATTCCGTGGGCAGACGTTCCCTTTACCTTTGCTGACATGGATGCAGGTAACATCTCTGCTACCTTCTGCTCCGTTGACATCGTTAGCCCTGAGTTCGACGGTGACTCCAGCAAGCTGTGGGCAGGTATGGGCTACCAGATGCAGTACCCCGGTGTTAACAACTGGTGTCTGTCTCAGCCTCTGATCCCCAACAAATAATTTTCTGAATAAGCAAATCACACTGCGCCCTCCGACTCCGTCGGAGGGTGCTTTGTTGTCTTATAGGCGGCAAATGCGACGAAATTTTGAAAAAATTGTAAAAAAGTCGCGATAAAAAATTTACAATTACACCGCCGATATATCTTGACAAGCAGGGCGGCGTATGCTATAATATAGGCAGTGAAACTTTGTCTACCCACAATATATAGCAGCGTCTCCCTGTGCTGCTATCATACATATACGGAATGTAAAAGCGGAGGAAGAAAAAATGTTGAAAAAGATTTTAGCGTTTGCATTGGCACTTTTGATCGCGGCATCCATGGCGGCTTGCAATGATGATCAGCCCGAGGAAAATCCCGACGATCAGCACGGACAACAGACTGACAATACCGATCCCGAAAATCCCGGCACGACCGACCCGATCACTGATCCGGAGCCTGAACCCCAGCCTGAGCCTGAACCCGAGCCCCAGCCCGTTGATCCCGAGGCTGAAATGGAGGAGGTCAGCGAGCAGGTTTACGCAACGGTAACCGTTGATCTGCGCTCCGCTCCTGCCATTGAAGACAACGTGGTGGCTGTGCTGCGCTACGGTCAGAGAGCGACTCGCATCAAGAAGGGTACGACCTGGAGCAAGATTTCCTACCAGGGCGCGGATTATTACGTTGCTTCCAACTGCCTGGCGTTGTACGACGACAGCGTTGTGCTGCCCGGCGATAAGGACGACGAGCCGGGCTCGACTGTCGCGCCCGACACTTCCGATTTTGTCAAGCTGGATGCACCTGAGACGGTGTACGTCGTCGTTGACACGGCGCTCAACCTGCGTGCTGAGCCGCATATCAACGGTGAGGTCAAGATGCGTGTCGGCTTTGCTACTAAGATGCAGCGTGTGGCGCTCAACAACAGCTGGAGTGAGGTCGTTTACAACGGTCAGACCTACTACGCATATTCCGACTTTTTGACCAACGAGCAGATCACCGACGAGGGCTATACTCCCCTGGCAGCGCCGCAGACCATGTATGTCACGGTGCAGTCGATGTGGGTGCGCTACTATCCGAGCATGCTGGAGGCAGCCAAGGTGCCCTATACCGTGATGGACGGTCTGCACTACGGCGATGCCGTACAGGTGATTGCTATCTCGCCCGATAACGCATGGGCTAAGGTCATCATTATGGGTGACGAATATTATGTCGGCTATCAGTTCCTCTCAACGGCCGCTCCTGCCGGCAGCGGTGAGATCGTGGAGCCTGAGATCCCCGGCGGTAAATAAGATACAATTTGCAAGGAGCCCATGACGGGCTCCTTGTTTTTACCGAAAATTGCAGATACTACTTGACAATACGGCGAAAATGTGGTACAA
>JAFTSR010000207.1 GCA_017467225.1 Clostridia bacterium
CGTGCTTTTTGACGGCGCGACCTATCCGGGCGTTTCCAACGTAGGCAAGCGACCAACGGTCGATGCGCCCGGTGTGTCGGTTAACTGCGAAACGTATCTTCTGGACTTTTGCGGTGATCTCTATGACAAAGAAATCTTTGTATTTCTCTTGCATCATTTGCGGGACGAGATGGCTTTTTCCGATCTTGACGCATTGAAGGCTGCCATTGCGGCAGATATTTCAAGGACCAAGCAGTTACTCTCAGACGAGAAAAGTGCCGAGTTTTTTACCAATATCCGCGAATATTTCAAAAAGGATTGATCCGGGCGGTCAATCCTTTTTTTGATTGCATACACTGTTTTTACAACACCCTCGCATGCAAATTCAAAGGAGATTTTTTATGGAACATTTAGCAAAGCAAGACAATCAAAGCACATCGTCATCGGGCATGAGATATCTGATCGTGCGTGCCTCCACCGCCGGCGGTGCTATTCCCATCGAAGGCGCGACGGTTTCAGTCAGAAATCAGGCAGAGCCCGGTGTCGACTCTTTGGCCGGCAGCGTGCGCCACACGGTTCGTACCGACCGTGACGGAAATACGCAAAGATTGCCACTCCCCGCGCCGTCCCGCTCTCTTGCCTACACGCCGGGAAATACACCGTACGCCTTTTACGATATTGAGGTCAGCTCTCCCGGATACTATCCGCAGCATTTCATTCGCGTTCCGATTTACGACACCATTACCTCCATCCAGAACGCATACCTCATTCCGCTGCCGGAAGGTAGCATTTACTCAGATCGCGAGCCGCTGGACGACACGGTAGATGAAGGTGTAAATCCACTGCTTTAACTCCTGAAATAGCCCGAACGGAGGAATTACCATGGCTACTCTGCCTTTTATTCCGGATAACATCACGGTGCACCTTGGTGCGCCGGACGATACGAGTGCACGTAATGTGACCGTGCCTTTTATTGAGTACATTCAAAATGTGGCATCCAGCGAAATCTATCCGACATGGCCGGAAAATGCGCTGCGTGCCAACATTTACGCACAGATTTCGTTTGCCTTAAACCGTATTTATACTGAATACTACCGCTCCCGAGGATATCCGTTTGACATCACCAATTCCACGGCTTACGATCAATTTTTCGTGTATGATCGCGAAATTTTCGACAACATCCGTAACATCGTCAACGATATTTTCAATTCTTATTTACGCCGCGCCGGGAATATTGAGCCACTTTATGCGCAATACTGTGACGGTATCCGCGTGCAATGTCCTGGTGGGCTGTCGCAATGGGGATCGGTCAATTTGGCACAAGAAGGCTTGACGCCGTTTGAAATTCTACGGAATTATTATGGCGAGGACATCGAGCTGGTCACGAACGTACCCGTCGGCAGCATTGAATCCAGCGCGCCAAGCTATGCTTTGCAGCTTGGCAGCACGGGAGACGACGTTCGCATTCTGCAAATACGCCTCAATCGCATCTCCGATAACTATCCCTCCATCCCCAAGATAGTACAGACGGACGGGATATTTACCAATGATACCGAGGCGGCAGTTCTTCGCTTTCAGGAAATCTTTCAGCTCACCCCCGATGGAGTTGTTGGCAATGCCACTTGGTTTGCCATTGAACGAATTTATGCCGGCGTGAAACGGCTCAACGAGTTATATTCCGAGGGAATTACGCTGCAAGAGGTTACAAAGCAGTATCCCGGCGTGCTGCAGCGAGGCTCTATGGGAATGGGCGTGCGCAATCTGCAATTCTTTTTGAATTATATCGAGCCCTATTACAACACCGGTATCACCGTAGATATTGACGGCATTTTCGGGGAAAGTACGGAAAATGCGGTATTGAATTTTCAAAAGCTGATGGGACTTGACGCTGACGGCGTAGTAGGAGAAGAAACCTGGCGTGCGCTTTACAACGCATATCGCGGTATCGTTCGACAAATTCCCGTTCGATTCACAGACGGAAACACCATTCCCTTTCCAGGTACCATTTTGCGTATCGGATCGGAATCTGAGGATGTCCGGGTACTGCAGGAATATCTGAATTTTATTTCCGAGCGAATCCCCGAGGTTCCGTCGTTGTCGGTGACGGGATACTTCGGCGAGCAGACACAGGCTGCCGTGCAAGCAGTACAAAGGCTGTATGGCCTTGACCCCAACGGCCTTGTCGGCGCCATTACCTGGAACGCTATTACCTCGCTTTACAGCGATCTTTATCAAGGAGAACGGCTGCATGAGGGTCAGTATCCCGGGTATGAAATCGGAACGTAAGACATATATTTTGAATATTGTGAACTCATCCGGAAAGGAGCTTACCGCACATGATTACGGAACACTCAAACCGCCTCACGGTGGAAAATCTGCAGAGGTATCTTCGCCAACTTGCTCTGTTTGAAAAAAATATCCCCGTCGTTGCCATTGACGGAATTTATGACCAGCAAACGCGGGATGCCGTTATCGCCTTTCAACACTCGATCGGTCTGGAAGAAACGGGTACGGTGGACTATTCCACCTGGACGCTGCTTTTTGAGGCATATATCGCATCGGTTTTGCAGCATGAGGAGCCGGCTGGATTTTCTCCCTTTCCGCGGTTTCCGACGGGATACAGCATCGGCAGCGGAAACAGACAGTTTTTGGTTGAGATCATTCAGTATATTCTCAATGAACTGAGCACCGAGATCGTTGACATTCCACGCAATGCGCAGGGCGGAATGTACGACGAGGACACCGAGCAAGGTATTCGCAGCTTTCAGCGTACGCATCTTCTCAAGGAAACGGGGCGTGTCGATAAAACCACCTGGAACGCGCTGGTAGCAGCGTACAACCAAATGCAGCGCCAAAGCTCGTAAGTGTGCTTTTTTCTGCATACTTTGGGGTAAAGACGGCTACAATGGATGTATCGGAAATAATGAAAAAGGGGGATGATCCGTGAATCATTTGACGCAAAAGGCGCAGAATTCTCTGAACGCAGCCATGGAATGCGCGCGCGAGCTTGGACATACCTACATCGGCTCCGAACATCTGTTGTTCGGACTATGCAGCACGCAGGACAGCATTGCAGCCCATCTACTGGAGCAGAGCGGCATCCGCAGCACGCAGATCAAGGATGCGATTATTCTGATGACCGGCGTTGGCTCGCGAAGTCACGTAACCGCCGGCGACATGACGCCTCGTGTACAGAAGATTATCGAAAGCAGCGCCTTGGAGGCCATAAAATTCGGGCAAAGTCGTGTGGGCACGGAGCATCTTCTCATGGCGCTGCTGCAGGAAAATGCCGGTGTGGCGCTGCATCTTTTGGAGGAATGCGGCATTCGCGTGGAGGACCTCAAGCATGAGGTGCGGCAATTTTTGAGCGTTTCCGGCAAAGCGCAGAATGCAGCCACACAGACACGGGCATCCATTCCCGAGGAACGCGCCATGACCAAAAAGCAGAGCATACTTGAAACGTACTCGCAGGATTTGAACGCACTTGCCAAGAGAGGCGTGATCGATCCGATGATCGGACGGGAAAAGGAGCTGGCACATCTGATCCGTATTCTCTCCAGGCGCAGCAAAAACAATCCCTGCCTTGTCGGAGACCCGGGTGTCGGAAAAACCGCAGTTGTCGAAGGACTGGCTCACCGCATCGTACACGGTGAGGTTCCCGAGCATATGCGCCAGATACGTATTCTTTCTCTGGACATCCCGGCACTTCTGGCAGGCGCAAAATATCGCGGTGAATTTGAGGAACGCTTCAAAAACGTTCTCTCGGAGATCAAGGGACGGCCGGACACGGTATTGTTTATTGATGAAATTCACACGCTGGTCGGTGCCGGAGCCGCAGA
>JAFTSR010000208.1 GCA_017467225.1 Clostridia bacterium
AGATGAGCCGCCGCAGAAGAACCGGCCAGCGCCGCTTCCTCGGAAACATAGTCCACAAGGTCATGCACGTGCAGCACGTTACCGGAAGCAAATACACCTCTTTGCGAGGTTTGGCGATACTGATCGACCAGCGCACCTCCCGTAATGGCATCCATGTCAATCCCTGCGCCTCGCGTCAGCTCGTTTTCAGGAATCAACCCCACAGAAAGCAGCAGCGTGTCGCAATCGAAATAAATCTCAGAGCCCGGAATCGGACGCCGCCGCTCGTCCACAGCAGAAACCGTGACACCCGTCAAGCGTTCCTTGCCGTGAATTTGCGTAACTGTATGCGAAAGCATCAATGGGATATTGAAATCATCCAGGCATTGCGTAATATTGCGCGCCAGACCGCCGGAATACGGCATCAGCTCGCAGACGGCCTTGACCTCGGCGCCCTCCAGCGTCATACGACGCGCCATGATCAGTCCGATGTCACCGGAACCGAGAATAACTACCTTTCGTCCGGGCATATACCCCTCCATATTGACAAATCGCTGTGCCGTTCCCGCAGAATAAATGCCGGCCGGACGAGTTCCTGCGATATTCAACGCGCCCTTGGAGCGCTCACGGCAACCCATGGCCAAAATAACTGCACCAGCGCGCAGCGTAAAGACGCCCTCAGCCTCGCTGATCGCCGTAACGTAAGCCGCAGCATCCTCACCGTCTGCGGCCGGAGTGATATCCAGCACCGTCGTGCCCGTTTTGACCGCGATATTCCGCTCATTCACCATTTCATGATAGCGGTTGGCATATTCCGGTCCGGTCAGTTCCTCTCCGAAGCGATGCAGCCCAAAGCCGTTGTGAATGCACTGGCGTAGAATGCCGCCGACCTTCAGATCGCGCTCCAGCACGACCATTTCGCGCACGCCGGCATCATAAGCCGCTACTGCTGCCGCCATACCGGCAGGTCCACCGCCAACGATAACCAGCGCGATGTCCTTTGCGCTGCTTTTCAAATCGTTTTGCATATCAAACGCCCTCCTTTTTGGCAGATTTGGTGCGTCCGCGATTGATCCAGGAGTTACCGCCGTTTTTGGTGATCGCATCGTAGGGAACGCCCCACTCTCGCGCCAAAATCCGAATGACCTCCGGCGAGCAGAAGCCACCCTGACAGCGTCCCATGCCGCCGCGTGTCCGACGCTTGACCGCGTCCACGTCATATGCCGGCGGATTTCGGTGGATGGCCTCTACCATCTCTCCCTCAGTCACGCCCTCGCAGCGACAAATCATGCGACCGTAGCGAGGGTCTTGGCGAATGATTTGGTTCTTTTCCTCCACACTCATATGACGGAAAGCGTCCGTCGGCGCACGATTGGGATTGTAGTTTGCCTTTTTCGTCAACGAAAGTCCCATCTTGCCAAGCAAGTCAGTTACGTGCTCTGCGATGGCCGGCGAGGAAGAAAGTCCAGGGCTTTCAATGCCACCCAGGTGAACCACGCCATCTTGTGCCTTGATGATAAAATCTCCGGTGCTGCCCACACTGCGCAAACCGCAAAACGAGGTAATGACCTTGCCATACGGAATATTTGCCACGTTATCCGCCGCCTTGACACGCAGCTCAGCAAAGCCGTCGGCAGTCGTAGCGGTGTCAGTTTTGTCCTTCATATCGACTGCTGTCGGGCCGACAATCAGATTGCCGTGTACAGTCGGGCTGACCAGCACGCCCTTGCCCATCCTGGTGGGTGTGTGGAAGATAGTGCAGTTGACCGTCGCGCCACATTCCTTGTCCAGCAGCATATATTCGCCGCGACGAGGATGAACCGAAAAGCCCTCCTCGCCCAAAAGACGTGCAATCTCATCCGAGAACAGTCCGGCGCTGTTGACGATATAACGCGCCTTGACTCCTCGACCGTCCTCTGCCGCGAGAATAAAGCCGTCCGCCTCGCGTGCGATTGCAGAAACCTTAAAATTCAGCA
>JAFTSR010000209.1 GCA_017467225.1 Clostridia bacterium
ACCATCGGCGGCATTCTCGGTCGCGTGACCAAGATCACCGAGGAAACCGTTGTCATCGAAACCTCCCGTGAGCGCACCAAGCTGCACATTCTCAAGACCGCTATCCGCTCCGTGGATGTCCGCGCCGAGGACACCGTCGAGGCTGCCGAGAAGGCTGCCAAGAAGGCCGAGCACAACGAGGCAAAATAATTCCGCCCAATACCGCTGCCGATCGCATCTGCAGCGGTATTTTTTTCTCCGCGTCCGCATATGATGGGATATCCTCCCACAGAAAGGACATCCATCATGAAGCATCATCATCCCACGCCACCGCGCACACAGCACCGTCCCAGCCGCCGACCGGCTGAGCGCACCGCAGCCGCGCAGCCGCTCTCTGCATTTTTTCCTCGCTTTATCCGCGCCCTTGGCTTCGGGCTTTTGTTTTTCGTTGTGTTTTGCGCCGTCGGCAGTGCCATCGCCACCGCAGTGCTGCTCTCGCTTCCCGACCCGAGCACACCGCTCCCTGCCGTCGCGCTGGCCGTATTGCTGCTCGGGAGCCTGATCGGCGCCGCCGTGGCCGGTAAGGTATGCGGTGAGCGGATCCTTTTGTGCGGCCTTTGTATGAGTGCCGTGCTTCTCTTTGCCATGTTCCTTGGCACCTCGCTGCTCGGCGAGCAAAAAAGTCTGTTTTCTCCTACCGTTTCCCTGTTACTGCGCGGCGCAGTGGTGGTATTCTCGCTGCTCGGCGCGTACATCGGCGCCCGGCTGCCTGAAAAGAGAGCGCGACGGCGGAGATGATCTTCAAAAAAGCACCCTCGCGTGTCCATGGACACGCGAGGGATTTTTGTCTTTGTTTATTCAATACGACCCCGAACCGATCTCGTAATATTTTTCTCCGATCTTCAAAATCAAAAGCCCTACGGTCTGCGCGTTGGTCTGACGGTAGACCTCAGCGCCGTGCACGCTTTGAAGGTTACTTTGGAAGTTTTCGGTAAACTCATTTGGATTCGCACCGGCATAAACTGCTTTGCCAAGCAGCTCCAGCTCGCGCCCCTGTACATCGATCTCCGAATCCATCAGATAGCGAAGATCATAAAAGCCTCCCTCATAGTACATCGCCGGCGGAGTATCCCAATTTTCGTCATCCGTATCCTCACGCTGCGGCGCGCAGCCGACGAGGCACAAGGCGGCAAACACCACAACCCAGCCTACAAGCAACATTCGTTTCATCGTTTTCATCAGAGTTTACCTCCTTCATCTAATTTGGTAAATTTATTATACCATAACAGCCGCCTGTGTGTCAATGCGCATTTTTCACGAAATACCCCCCGCATTTTATGCACATTAGACAAATCCGGCACGGTGATTTTACGTCACTGTGCCGGTCTTTATTACATAAAAAGCGAAGCAATTGCCCTCTCCGACGGCTTCGCCGCCACCTCTCCCACCGGGCGAGGCTTGTTTCAGGCTCTCCCTCGGGGAGTGCTGTCGCGGTACGCGACTGAGGGGGTAAACCACCCTTATTTTACCTTCCGATACACCTTAAAATCAAACGCGATCTCGGTGGTCAGCGAATGAAGGCTTGCCAGCCTTTCGGCTGCGGCGCGCGGTGTGCGCCAGTAGTAGGGCGTCATGGAGAACAGCGCGGCGATCATCTCGCCACCGTCCACCGTGATCTCGTCCTCTACCGTTTTCTCCTCGATCAGCTCCATGCCCACGGGCAAGTCGGCGCGTCCCTCGTTGACGTAAACCTCGTCGTAAATAGCGCGCTTGAGCCCCCAAAGATGCTTCTCACCTGCACCGACGACAATCAGCACGCCGCCGTCCTTGAGCACGCGGCAATACTCTTCCTCGGCGCACGGCGCAAAAATGTTCAACACGCCGTCCACGCAACCGTCACGCACGGGCAACTCGAATACACTCGCCACGGCATACGCCGCCGTCAGGCCGTCACGCTTGGCCGCCTTGGCTGCCGTCATGACTGCATCCTTGGACAAATCAAAGCCGCACAGCTGCGCCGACTCGCCAAGAGCCTTGGCAACGCCGCCGGTGTAATAGCCCTCGCCGCAGCCGGCGTCCAGAATCAAGCCACTGCCGATGTGCTTGGCACTCAGCCCGATCAGCGTCTGCAGCGCTGCGCCGTAATAGCCCTTGCCCAAAAACTGTGAGCGAGCAGCCACCGCCTCCTTGGCATCTCCGCCACCGACGTGATGCGGTGCCAGATGCACGTGTCCCGCACGGGAAATATCAAAGCAATGCTGCCGCACACCCTCGCAAAAAAGACTCTTTGCCGCGCCGGTATCATCGCACTGCAGCGTCAGAGGTGCGGCGCAATGCGGACAGCGCCAAGCGCCGTCCTCCCCAAAAAGCCAGCGTGTCTGGTTCATATTGTTTTCTCCTTTGTCCTCATAGCTCTACTGTCTCTCCGATCACACTCGGATTTTGCCCTGACTCTGCCGTCGGGTCAACCACAGGCAGCTCAAACCAGAAGGTTGAGCCGACCCCCTGCGTGCTTTCCACACCGTAATCCGAGCCGTGCTGGTCCAGAATTCCTTTGACAATGGAAAGGCCCAGGCCGGTACCGATCATGGCTCTGCGGTGCACGCGGTCGATTTTGTAGTAGCGATCCCAGATCTCGCTCAGCTGCTCGGGTGGGATGCCCATGCCGTGGTCGGTCACGCTGATGCGCACCACGGCACCGCGCCGCTCTTGCGTCACAAGCACAGTGCGGTCCTCACCGCAGTAGTTAATGGCGTTGTTGATCAGATTGTACACTACCTGCAAAATCATGCCGCTGTCGGCGTACACTGAAATATTATCTTCCGCAGAGAAGGTGATCACATACCCCTCATGTCGCGTCAGCTTTTCGTAGCGTTCAATGGTCGTTTGCACCGTATCGGTCAGATCGAACACCTTCGGCAGCGCCCGACGCACGCCGGACTGCACACGGGACAGATCTAGAAGGTCGTTGACCAGCGCGGACAGATGCTGCGCCTCGTCGATGATAACCTGCACGTTTTCGGGCGTGTTTTCACCCGGAATGTCACGCATGACCTCGCTGTAGCCGGTGATCATGGTCAGCGGTGTGCGCAGATCGTGCGAAATGTTGGCGAT
>JAFTSR010000210.1 GCA_017467225.1 Clostridia bacterium
CTATGCTCAAGGATGCCGACATGGTATTCGTTACCGCAGGTATGGGCGGTGGTACCGGTACGGGTGCTGCTCCCGTTGTTGCTCGCGTAGCACAGGAGATGGGTATTCTGACCGTTGGTATTGTTACCAAGCCCTTCGCTTTCGAGGGTGCAAGACGCGCACAGCAGGCAGAGCGCGGTATTTCCGAGCTGAGCAAGTACGTTGACTCTCTGCTGGTTATTCCCAACGAGAAGCTGAAGCAGGTTTCTGAGACCCGCATCACGCTGGCGAACGCATTTGAGGTTGCAGACGATGTTCTGCGTCGCGGCGTTCAGTCTATTTCCGATTTGATCAATGTTCCCGGCTTTATCAACTTGGACTTTGCAGACGTTACATCTGTTATGAAGGATGCAGGCTACGCACACATGGGCGTTGGCTCTGCTACCGGTAAGGACAAGGCAGAGGCTGCTGCTCGCGCAGCAATCTTCAGCCCGCTGCTTGAGAGCTCGATCTCCGGCGCTCGCGGTATTCTGATCAACATTTCCGTATCTCCCGACGTTGGTCTGGAGGAGGTCAACCAGGCTTCCAGCATGATCGCTGAGGAAGCAAGTCCCGATGCAAGCATCATCTGGGGTGTTGCATTCGATCCCGAACTGGATGACGAGATGAAGATCACCATCATCGCAACCGGTTTCGCTGATTTCAAGGGCGAGACCTCGCCTCTGGCTCCTGTAAGAACTGAGCCCAAGAAGGCTGCTGAGCCCAAGGTTGCTCCCAAGGCTGCAGCAAAGCCTCCCGTTGTTAAGAGACCCGTAGCCCCTGCTGTGGCTCCTGCTCCTGCTCCCGCTCCTGCAGCGGAGGTTGTTGAGGATCTGGACGACGACGATATCATGTCGCTGTTCGGGGGAGGCGCCACCAAAAGCAACGGCTGAGACGCATGAGGATGGCCCCAAGTCGGGTCGCAATGATGAACTGAGTGAGGACGAGCTCCGTGCATACGGAGCCTCTTCCAAGAAAAACTCGGCGTTTTGGTCCAAGGCGGCTATGCGCATTCTGACGGACAGACAACCGCAGGAAGCGTTTTTGGCCGAGGATGATGACACCTTCAATATTTGAGGCATCATAACTGAAAAACATACGGCACGCAAGGATGAAAATCTTTGCGTGCCGTTTTTTGTGCGTCCGGTGCTGCATAGATGCAGTGAGAATGACAAATAATAGGGGCAGTTCATAATTTTTGTCAGGAAAAGGAAGGTGAAGGATAACATGAATGCCTCAATTCAATTGGACGCAGCTTGCAAAGAACGGTATGGCCGTTCGCTGCAAGAATGCAGCGACGCAGAAATATACACATTGCTGCATGAGCAGATCAAAGAAATGCTGCTTGCGCGCCGGGCAGAGTCTGCAAGTCCCAAGGGAAAACGTCGCTTGTATTATTTGTGCGCCGAATTTTTAATCGGTCGGACGCTACGGGATCATATGATCAGCCTTGGCGTGTATGAGGGGGTGCGCGAGCAGCTGTTCGCGGCAGGACGCGATCCCGACCTGATCGAGCAAAAGGAGAGTGAGCCATCCTTGGGTAACGGTGGACTTGGGCGGCTGGCGGCTTGCTTCCTTGACAGCGTGGCCGCGCTGGGCTTGCCGGGAGATGGCGTGGGACTTTTATATCGCTTTGGACTTTTCAAGCAGGTGTTTTCTCATCTGCAGCAGCGCGAAATCCCGGATCCTTGGCTGGATGCCGGCGTGATCATGGAGAAGGCGGCCTTTGAGGCGGAGGTGACCTGCATGGGCGTGCCGCTGCGCGCGCGGATGTACGACGTTGCCATTCCCGGTCCTGCCGGCAGTACAACCATGCTGCATCTGTTTGAACCGCAGAGCATTTGCGAGGATGCCGTCAAAGAACAAGACGGGATCGGATTTGACATGAAGGACATCGCGCATCATCTGACGCTGTTTTTATATCCGGACGACAGTCGTGCCGAGGGACGGCGACTGCGCTTGTGCCAGCAATATTTTCTGGCATGCTGTGCGGCAGCGTGGATTTTGCAGGACTGTGGCACGCGCGGCTGGCGGTGTGGCGAGACGCCGCTTTCCGATTACGCCGCCGTGCAGATCAACGATACCCATCCTGCGCTGATCATTCCCGTGTTGATCGATGCGTTGAGTCGTCGCGGCCTTTCCGTCGCAGATGCAATCGAACAGGTGCGCACCTGCTGTGCCTACACTAACCATACCGTTCTGAGTGAGGCGCTGGAATGCTGGCCGATGGGTGAAATTCAGACGGTCGCCCCCAACCTTGTCCCGCTTTTGCAGCAGATGGACGCCACGGTTGAGGCTTGGGCAAGGGAGCGCGGAATGAGCGCGGATGGCGTGCGGCTCATTCGGGACGGCAGACTGTCTATGGCAAATCTGGCCGTTCATTTTTCCTCACATGTCAACGGCGTGGCGGCTCTGCATACAGCGCTTTTGCAAAAGCAGGTGTTGCCTGAGTTGTATGCCTGGTATCCCGAGCGCTTTTCCAACAAAACCAACGGTATCACACACCGTCGCTGGCTGCTGGGCTGCAACCGCCCGTTGAGCCGCTGGATCAGACGGCACATTGGTGATGCCTTTGAGAAGGATGCTTCCCAGCTCGCGGCCCTTTCGGCGTATGAGAATGACCCTATGGCACTGGAGGAGCTTTTGCACATCAAAGCGCAAAATAAGCAGCGGCTTTGCGCCTATCTGGCACGCACGCGCGGAATTGTGCTGATGCCCGAGGCCGTGTTTGACGTGCAGGTCAAGCGGCTGCACGAGTATAAGCGGCAGCATTTGTCGGCGCTGTATCTGATTGACGAGCTGCTGGATTTGCGCGAGGGAAAGGCCTTGCCTGTGCCGATGGCGGCCATTTACGGTGCCAAGGCAGCGCCCTCGTATGAAATGGCCAAGGATATTTTGCACCTGCTGCTCTGTCTGCAGCAGATAACGCGTCAGGATGAATACTGTCGCGGAATGCTGCAGGTGGCTGTGGTGGAAAATTACAACGTGGAGGCGGCGGAATATATCATGCCGGCAGCCGATATTTCAGAGCAGATTTCGCTGGCGTCCAAGGAGGCCAGCGGTACGGGAAATATGAAAATGATGATGAACGGCGCTCTGACGCTGGGTACCGAGGATGGCGCCAACATCGAGATCATGCAGCGCGTAGGCAGGGAAAACATGTTTCTCTTTGGGCTTGGCAGTCGCGAGGTGGTCGAGCTGGAGGCATCGCAGGCCTACCGTCCGCAAAAGCTGTACGAGCAGGATGCCCGTCTTGCGCGAGCAGTTGATTTTATTGTCAGTGAGGAGATGGTCGCCTGTGGCGACAGGACGCGCCTGCAGCGCCTGCACGACGCGCTTTTGCAGTACGATCGCTTTATGAGCTTTGCGGATGTTGATGCCTATCGCCGCTGCCGCGACGGTGCGCTGCAGGCCTATCCCGACCGCATGTCCTGGGCGAAAAAAATGCTGATCAATATCAGTCGGTCAGGATATTTTTCTTCGGATCGGACGGTACTGGAATATAACCGCGATATCTGGCACTTGCAGCGGGAAGGAGAATAACCATGGAACAACGAAAGAAAAACGGCGTACGCATCAGTGCGGTCCACGCCGTAGCAACAGGCGAAGCCGTGCCGCTTTCCCGCGTGCCGGACGCTGTATTTGCGGAAAAGGTTTTGGGAGACGGCATGGCCATCTTACCAAAGGAGGGCAAAATCGTCAGTCCTGTCGCAGGGCGCGTGACCTCGATCGCCCCCACTAAGCATGCCATCGGTATTCTCAGCGAGGATGGCGTACAGCTGCTGGTTCACGTGGGACTGGATACCGTTGCCTTGCGCGGCGAGGGCTTCCGCGTACACGTGGCTGTGGGAGATACGGTCAAAATCGGCTCACCCTTGGTGGATTTTGATATTGAGCTGATGAAGAAAAAGGGCATCAGTCCGCTCACGCCCGTTCTTGTGACGGGCGAGGATCAGAATATCGAGCTGATCGAGCCGATCAGCGGCGGCGTTCGTGCGGGTGACCATATCCTGTATCGTGCGAGAGTGACGGACGCTGTCAAAGCGGAGGAGGCTGTACCTCGGAAGACACAGGAGATGCCACGCGAGGAAGATCGCGAGAAGAAAAAACACGGAAAGTTCAATTTTGACGCCTTGCAAAAGCTGGGTAAGGTGCTTATGGTGGTCATTGCCGTCATGCCCGCGGCGGGACTTGCCATCAGTCTTGGCAAGCTGATCGGCATGAGCGGCACCGGTGTGCCTTTCCTTGCGACCACGGCAACCATTCTGGAGAGCGTTGGTTGGGCGTTCATTGGAAATTTGCACGTGCTGTTTGCCGTGGCGATTGGCGGCTCTTGGGCAAAGGACCGCGCGGGTGGTGCGTTTGCCGCGCTCTTGTCGTTCATTCTGATCAACCGCATCACCGGTGCGCTGTTCGGCGTTACGACGGCCATGCTTTCGGATGCCGATGCCGTGGTGCACACCATGCTTGGCCAGGAGATGGCGGTCAGCAATTACTTCGTTGATATTTTGGGTGCACCGGCGTTGAATATGGGTGTCTTTGTGGGAATTATTGCCGGCTTTGTCGGTGGCATGGTTTACAATCGCTTTTATAATTTCCGAAAGCTGCCGCAGGTACTGGCATTTTTCAACGGCAAACGGTTCGTTCCGTTGGTGGTCATCGCCGTATCGCTTGCCGTGTCGCTCGTTTTGTCGCTGCTTTGGCCGCCGGTACAGCTGGGGATCAACACCTTTGGTATCTGGATCGCGCAGTCGGCCGACACCTCACCAATGCTGGCACCCTTTATCTACGGCACGCTGGAGCGTTTGCTTTTGCCGTTCGGTCTGCACCATATGCTGACCATTCCCATGAACTACACCTCGTTTGGCGGTGAGTATATCATCCGTACCGGCGTGGACGCGGGAAAAACGGTGTTCGGTCAGGATCCCTTGTGGCTGGCTTGGGTGACCGATCTGATCGCACTGCGTGCATCCGGTGACACGGCGGCCTACGAGCAGCTGTTGCACAGCGTCGTACCGGCGCGCTTCAAGGTCGGACAGATGATCGGCTCAACCGGGCTTTTGCTCGGTGTAGGGCTGGCCATGTATCGGCGCATTCCGGCGGAAAAACGCAGAAAATACCGCTCCATGTTCGTATCCACCGCGCTGGCGGTCTTTTTGACCGGCGTAACCGAGCCAATTGAGTTTATGTTCATGTTCTGTGCCATCCCGCTTTACGTTGTTTATGCCATTTTGCAGGGCATTGCCTTCTCTATGGCCGGCGTGCTCAATCTGCGACTGCATTCCTTTGGCGCCATCGAGCTTCTGACGCGCGTACCGATGTCTCTGCGTGCAGGGCTTGGCGGCGACTTGATCAACTTTATCGCTGTGGTCGGTGCTTTCTTCCTTTTGGGATACCTGGTGGCCTATGCCATGATCGGGAAATTCAACTACGCCACGCCGGGTCGCGGAAATGACGCGACCGAGGGCATGGAGGACGGCGTTTTGACGGAAGCCGTTGGGCAAACATCTACTGCAAGCGGCGAGGTAGCACGCATCATCGAGCTTTTGGGCGGTCGTGAAAATATCGTGCTGGTGGATGCCTGCATGACGCGGCTGCGCGTGACGGTCAAGGACGCTTCGCTGGTGGCCGATGCGGACGCTTGGCGTGCGGCCGGTGCCATCGGATTTTTCAAAAAGGACCAGGGCATTCAGGCGGTGTACGGACCGCGAGCCGACGTGCTTAAATCCGATATCAACGACGTGCTGGCAGGAGGTGCGACATGAAACTGCTGACGCTCAATGCGCACAGCCGTCCCGAGAATGATACGGAAAGCATACCGCGCATAGTCTCATGGGTGCTTGGGGAGAAGGTAGACGTCATCGCGCTGCAGGAGGTCAATCAAAGCCGCACCGCTCGCGCCGTGACGCAGGAGATGTTGCACGACGCAGGTGCTCTTTTGCCACAGCAGGGCTCTCCACCCATCGGCGAGGATAATTTCGTCCTTCGTCTGGCGCAAATGCTGCGGCAAAAGGGCGGTGACTATCATTGGTGCTATCTGCCGATCAAGCTTGGGTATCGGCTATATGATGAGGGCCTGGCGCTGCTGTGGCGCGGTGAGGCGAAGGGCTTTCACGTCCTGCCGCTTTCTTTGACACAGGAGTATGCCGATTGGCGGCGACGGATGGCGCTTGGCGTGCAGGTGGGGGAGAATTGGTATTATTCGGTGCACACCTCGCGCTGGGAGGACAGCACCGAGGCGTTCGCCCTGCAATGGCGGCGACTGAACGACGGCGTCAAGCTGCGTAAAAACGTATTCTTAATGGGAGATTTCAACTGCCCGGCTGACCGTGTCGGGCAAGGGTATGACCGTATGATCGGCGACGGCTGGCGCGATACCTTTACTGCCGCGGAGCAAACAAGCGGTTACGCGACGGCACAGGGCTGCATTGACGGCTGGCGTGACGAGGCAACGCCAATATGGCACCGCATTGACTATATCATGACGGATCGTGCCGATATTCGCGTCCTTCGGGCGTGCACTGTCTTTGACCCGACGCGCGGCGAGGCGGCTGTTTCGGATCATTGCGGCGTGTTCTGCCATTGGGAGGAGGCTGCGCATGAAGCAAAAGGCAGGTGAACGCGCAGCAGGCGTGCTGTTGCCCATCTTTTCGCTGCCCTCTCCCTGGGGAATCGGAACTCTTTCGCGGCACGCCTTCGCCTTCATCGATTTTCTGGCGCAGGCAGGGCAGAAATATTGGCAAATTCTTCCCGTCGGTCCCACGGGCTACGGTGACTCGCCCTATCAGTCCTTCTCCACCTTTGCGGGAAATCCGTATCTGATCGACCCGGATTGGCTGGCAGAGAAGGGATGGCTGTCTCAAAAGGCGTGCCGTGAGGCGCGCGTGCGGAGTGAGAGCATCGATTACGCACATCTGTGTCAAACGAGGCTGCCGCTTTTGCGGATGGCTTACGATACCTTTCGCCGCACGGGAGAGGCACGGGAGCAGCGCGATTTTGCCGCCTTTTGCCGGCAGCAGGTCTGGCTGCCCGACTACGCACATTTTATGGCAATCAAGCAGGCGCAGCATGGGCGACCCTTGCAGCAATGGCCGCTTGTGCTGCGGCAAAGAGAGAAAAAAACCATGGAGGCTTCGCGCAGCGCGCTGGCTGAGGATATTTCGTTTTATTGCTTTCTACAGTATCTTTTTTTCTCGCAATGGGAGGCGCTGCACGACTACGCGCGAAAAAAGGGCGTGGCGATCATTGGCGATTTGCCCATCTACGTCAGCGCGGACAGCGCGGACGTCTGGACCGAGCCGTCTCTCTTTGATCTTGACGCGCAGCTGCAGCCACGTGCCGTGGCCGGCTGTCCGCCCGACGGCTTTTCGGCTAAGGGACAGCTGTGGGGCAATCCCTTGTACCGCTGGGAGGCACACGCGGCAGAGAAGTATGCTTGGTGGACAGCACGGCTGCAGCACGCCTTTGGTATGTATGACGGCGTGTGCTATGTCAGTTCCGGCCAGCCGGATGACAAACTGCGTGACCATATCCGCGTGTATGAGCAAATCAAGCCGGTCCCTGGCCGCGCCGTAGATGCGTACAGATGGCGTTCTGTACCTGTTCTGGTGGACAGCGACCTTGGCCAGATCATTCTGCTGACCCTGCGCAACAGCCCTTATGATGGCCTGTCCCAGCGGCCAGACCATTTCCGCGCCAATCCCAGATGGACGCGCGTCCCCGGC
>JAFTSR010000211.1 GCA_017467225.1 Clostridia bacterium
ATGTTACGACCCTCACGGCCGATGATGCGACCCTTCATTTCGTCGCTGGGAATCTGCACCACAGAAATGGTGGATTCGGCAACGTGGTCGGTAGCGCAGCGCTGAATGGCAAGCGACAGAATGTTACGTGCCTTGTTCTCAGCCTCGTCCTTGAACTGTGCCTCCAGCTCGTCCAAGCGCTATGCCAGCTCGTGCTTGATCTCGCCCTCGACGCGCTCGATCAGCTCCTCCTTCGCCTCCTCAGCGGTAAGGCCTGCCAGGGTTTCCAGCATGCGCTTGTGCTCGGCAAGCGTTTCAGCGATCTCCGCACGCAGTGCGTCATTCTCACGCAGCTTGCCCTCCAGCAGCTCGTTTTTGCGGTCAAGCGCCTCTACCTTATTCTCCAGATTTTCTTCCTTCTGGGTCAGGCGACGCTCCATGCGCGTCACCTCGGCGCGACGCTCCTTCAGTTCAGCCTCGGTTTCGTTGCGCAGACGCAAAATTTCTTCCTTTGCCTCAAGCAGCTTTTCTTTTTTCAGCGCTTCAGCCTTTTGTGCACAGTCGGTAAGAATGCGCTTAGCCTCTGCCTCTGCCGATCCGATCTTCTTCTCAGCAGCCAGTCTGCGAATCAAAAAGCCGACCACGGCACCGACGATAAGCGCCGCCGCGATCAGACCGATTGCAAGTCCCAAATTCATGGTAATACCTCCTTTTCATTTTCTCAATTTCAAATTTCATATATACAAGAGCAGAAAGTGCCTAATATTGTATACACCAAAATATTATACACTATATTTATAAATATGTCAAGTGGCGCAAGCCTCTTTTCGATCCATAAAAAACCAATTTCTTTCCAAGTTATTTCTTGACAAGCAGCCCATCTTTCGCTATAATAAAAGCGATAGAGATTTCCTCTAAACAATCGAAAAGGAGTGTCCGCCATGAAAAGTGTAAAAATCCGTCTTTCCACCATCGCAGACGTGCGTGATTTCGTCAACATTCTGGCAAAAACCGAGATTGATATTGACCTTTCCTCGGGCCGCTACGTCGTTGACGGCAAATCGATCATGGGTATTTTCAGCCTTGATCTTCTCTCCCCCATCACGCTGACTGCTCATTCCGACGATACCGACGAGCTGTTTGCATCCATTGCCCGCTTTATCGTAGAATGACGATAAAAAAACGCCCCGACCGCGGTCGGGGCGTTTTTTTATGCTTCCAATTCGTCAATTACAGCCATGATCGAGGCGCGAAACTCATCCCGTCCGCCGTTGTTTGTGATAAAACGGTCGGCAATCGAAATGGGACCGCCCTTGGCAAGATTCTCGATCTCGGAATAGTCGCGGGCAACCGCCTGCTCGCGCGTCAGAGGACGCACAGGACGGTTTGTCAGACGTGCATAGCGCAGAGCGCGGTCTGTCATCACAGCAACCACCGTCAGCTCGTCACACACGTTTTCGATGATATATTTGTACTCGTCCCAAGAATACAGACCATCCAAAACAACGTGACCCTTTTCAAGGTACGAAAGAATCTTATCCTTGGATTTTACGGCATACGCTGCCATGCCGTATTCGCGGCGCAGCTTTTCACGCTCGTAGCGCTCGTTCTCGGGGGTTACGGGAAGTCCCTCGCGCGCCAGCTCATCCATTGTCACCTGACCGAAATAAATGCGCTGCCAGCCGCGCTCAACAAACCATTCGGTAGCGTCACTTTTGCCCGTGCCGCACATGCCAACGATAGCAACCAATTTGTTTTTCATATTCTTCTCCTTCAAAACGGCAATGCCGGAATGCTTTTCTCTATTATACCCTGCGCGCCAAAAAATGTCAACACCCCTAAAAAAGCTGCCCTACGGGTGCGTTTTCGCACCCGTAGGGCAGGATTTATTTTGCGTGAAGCGTACGCATGGCGTTGAGAATGGCAAGCACCGCCACACCCACGTCAGCGAAAATGGCAAGCGGCATCTGCCACGCGCCCCAAAGACCTATGGCACTGCCGATCAACACGATCGCCTTAATACCAAGCGCCAATACGATATTTTGCCGCACGATGCGAAGTGTGCGGCGCGCGTGGCGGATCGCGCGTGCAAGCTTGCGCGGATCGTCATCCATCAAGACAATGTCTGCCGCTTCGATCGCAGCATCCGAGCCAAGCGCACCCATTGCCACGCCCACGTCGGCACGCGAGAGAACAGGTGCGTCATTGATGCCGTCGCCCACAAAGGCAAGCGCACCCTTACGGGGCGTGGCGAGTAACACCTCGACCTCTCGCACCTTATCGGCAGGCAACAGACCCGATCGCCATTC
>JAFTSR010000212.1 GCA_017467225.1 Clostridia bacterium
GTTACGGCGATCAGCGTCAGATCCTCGCGGCAAGCGGCGCTGACCAGGCAACGGCCGCTGCGTTTGGTATAGCCGGTCTTGACACCGATAGCTCCGTCATAATAGCGCAGCATCTTGTTATGATTGAGCAGCACCCGTTGTCCGACGGGAATTGTGTCTGCGGTTCCTTCGGCAGCCGAAGTCTCGGACGCCTGTCCCGGTGCATGCATGTCGCACAGCGGAATGGTCGCGCGGCGCGTGGACATAATTTTCCGCAGCATAGGATGCGATAGCGCAGCCGCAGCGATAAGACCAAGCTCGTATGCCGTGGTGTAGTGTTGCTCGTGATCAAGACCGTGCGGGTTATCAAAATGCGTGTCCTTCAGTCCTAAATCTGCCGCCTTTTGGTTCATCAGTGCAGCAAATTCTTCCACACTGTCGCAAACGGTAATGGCCAGCGCAACGGCGGCGTCGTTCGCCGATTCGAGCAAAAGACCCAACAACAGCTGCTCAACGCTGAGCCATTCGCCTTCATACAAATATATGGACGAGCCCTCAATACCGACGGCGCGCGCATCAATACAAACCATGGCAGACGGCTCCAGATGCTCCGCGACCACAAGTGCGGTCATGATCTTGGTCGTGCTGGCCATGGGAAGACGGGTGTGCGCGTTTCGCTCATATAAGACCGTTCCGCTCTCCGCATCCAGGAGCAGCGCAGCTTGTGCCGACAATGCAGGCGCAGCGGCGCTGACGGATAACGGCGGTAAAAGACAGCCAAGGCACAGGGTGGCCGTCAGCAGGAAGCAAAAAATCTTGAGAGAAGCGGGGAATGATCGTCGCATAACGTGTCCATCCTTTTTCGATGCATTGCAGATTCAAAAAAGTATATGGACAGCGGCGGTCGAATATAACCGCTTTTTTATTTTGCCTCAGTCTCAGACTCCTCAGCCGGTTCTGCGTCCTTCTTTTTGAAGATAGCCTTGATCTTTTCAATCAGCTCAGGCGCGCGCTCAACGGCAGAAGCTATCTGCTCAACGGGATCGGGCGCAGGTGCACCCTGACCCATGCCGAGAATATTGACGTTGCCATCGGGAGAGACAACCAAAAAGCAGACGGGAGAGATAGTCATACCCGTACCGCCGCCACCGCCAAAGCTTTGCTTTTGCGGTGTGTTCTTGCCGTAATATTCCAGACCTCCCGTGGTGTAGCCCATCGAGATTTTGGAAATGGGGATAATGGTGGTACCGACGTCGGTGGTAATCGGCTTGCCGACGATGGTATCGGAGTCTACCAATGTGCGCAGACTTTCCAGCGAGGTGGCGATCATTTCTTCCAATTTGTTATCCGTGTTTGCCATGGTGGTTTTCCTTTCTGTATGTGGCATGGGATTTTTATACGTTTGCGGTGCCTCGTTCCTTTGGCGGAACGGAAGCAGAAAGAGCAGTAGGAGATTTTCTGTGTGAGATGGACTGCTTGTGCTTGATGATGTGGATCAGAGCGCCAAGTCCCAGGGACAGCAGATGGTGCACGCGCAGCTGCAGCGCAATATCAATTTCCACGTGGAAGGTGTCATTGACAAAATCCGGCTGTACGCACATGCGCTTAGGATGATGAACATGTAAATTCGAGCATTGGTGGATGGCTTGCAGCAGCGCCGAGGCCGCCGGGCAGATGACGCCGTACAGAAGTGCTGTTCTGGCAGCATCGCCTGTGCCGATGCGCAATTGCAGCGCGTACAGATGAACGTGCGCGGCGCGGAAGGCTTTCTCGTGCAGCGCATCGATCAAGGACGTGATCAGCGAGAGTGTGTCGGTCAGCTTTTGTACCTTTTGCGCCAACGTGCGCTTTTCCCTGGGCGCGGCGTGCGCAAATGCGGCTTTTTTGGCAGTCTGCTTTTTTTGCAATCGTGCTTGCTTTCTGGCTTGCTTTTTTTGCCGCTTTTTGATGGCGCGCGGAGAATAGTCTTTGATTTTCGGTGCTTTTTGCTTGGCAGGATGGCGGAAGATTGGAATGTGTGCTGTATGAACGCGCACGGTTAATCCTCCGGTTTCATCCACCCGTAAGCGAACACGAACAGGTGTGAGGAGCAGCAGAAGGATCAGGGCTAAGAGTGCCAAAAGACAATATAAAACGATCATACGTTGCTCCTTTCCTTATTTATACGTTTGTATCATCTGCCGTCAAATGGCAGATTTATGCAGATTTACGCTTGTTCCTCTGCTGCAGGCTCGGCATTTTCTGCTTTTTGCTGGCTTTCAAGCTCGGCTGCCACGGCCAGCGCCTCGGTTGCAGGCAGTTCTTCCAGGGAAGAAATGCCAAAGACGCGCAAAAATTTGTCCGTGGTGCCGTACAGCATGGGACGACCGACCACCTCCAGGCGGCCGACCGCGCGGATCAGCTCCTTATCCAACAGGGAGTTGACGGCGTACGAGCTGTCTACGCCGCGTACGGTATCGATAAACGTACGGGTGACCGGCTGGTTATAAGCGATGATGGCCAGCACCTCCATTGAGGCTGCGGAGAGATTGCCGCCGCGGCGAACGCCCAACACCTCGCGGATATACGGTGCGTACTCCTCACGCGTGCAAATCTGCATCGTGTCGGGAAACAGCAGCATCTGTACGCCGCGATGAGCGTCGGCGCTGTTGAAAATTTCAGCGGTATGCTCGGCCAGCGTGCGGACATCCGAGGCGGAAAGTCCCAGCACCTCACCGATCTTTTTATAGGGAACGGGGTAACCTGCGGCAAACAGAATTGCCTCCAGTGCCGCTTGCATATCCTCAATGCTCTGCAGCGCACTGTCAGGCGTTGCAGGCTGCTCTGCAGATACGGATTCTTTATCTTGTACTTCTTGATTCATGACGCTTGGGTCTCACTTTCGGTGGTTTGGTTGTCTGTGTTGGGCTTCTCGGGCTTAGGCGGATTGTCATTGAGCACACAGCGCGTGTTGATACGGTGCAGCGCGGTTTCGTCCTCCGGCTCGTCGACGATCAGAATCTGTCGCATTTTGACAAGCTCCAGAACGCCAAGGAAGATGGCGATCATGTCGGGGAGTGATACCGCATCGGCGAGCAGCGTTTGCAGCGAGCTTTGCTTTTCGGTGTTCAGATGCTTAAGAATGCCGACAATCTTGAGCTCGACCGGAACGATGGGACGGCTGATCATGGGCGTGAAGGTCGCTTTTCTCTCGTGTGCCATGCTCTCCTGGTATGCGTTGATGCGGCGGATGGCTGCGCACAGCGAGGTGATCTGCTGGTCGGCAACGTAGGTGCGGTCGATCGAAATCTCGTCGGTATCCTTGACCATACGAGCCGAGTGCACGGCATACAGCTTGGCCATCTTGGCGGCGCCTTCCTTGGCAGCCTGATAACGCAAGAGCGCGTCGGTCAGCTCCATGCGCGGGTCCTTTTCTTCTTTTTCCTCGCGTGGGAGCATCATTTTACTTTTGATGTACATCAGCTCGCTGGCCATGAGCAAAAAGTCGGAAGCGAGCTCCATATCCATCTGTTCCATCTCGGCAATGGCGGCCAGATACTGGTCGCACAGGAGCGCAATGGGCAGATCGGTGATGTTGATCTTATTTTTCTGTATAAGTGTCAGAAGCAGGTCAAGGGGGCCCTTGAAATCAAACTGCTCCAGTTGAAACGTAACTTCCTCCATGGGGACGAATGCTCCTATGCTAACAAAGAATAGATATGATATTGGATCAAGTTCAGATAAGAACCTGCCTCGGAGCCGTAGCCCATACCGGTCAGGTTATAGAGCAGTGAGCTGATACCCTCGCGTGCAAGATACAGCGGCGTATCCAGCATGCCGAGCCACAAAAGCGCAAGCATGACGATCATAATGATCTGCTCATATTTCATAATGCCAAAGTACCACTTCGGCGGCAGGAAAACGTAAAGAATACGTGAGCCGTCCAAAGGAGGAATGGGGATCAGATTGAAAATTGCCAGACCGATATTCATGGAGACGCTCAGCTCAGCCATAAAGATCAAAATAGACAAAATCGTGCCGATATAAGAGAGAGAGTACGCGCTCTGCGTCATATATCCTTTGTAAATGGCAAGAAAATCCGCTTGCATGATCTCGCCGCCCAAAAGCAGCAAGAGGCGCAGGATAACGGCACTGATGATGGCCAAAAGAAGGTTAGACGCCGGACCTGCCAAGGAGGACAGGGCCATGTCACGGCGGGGATTTTTGAAATTGCGGCTGTTGATCGGCACGGGATTGGCAAAGCCGACGTGGAAAAACAGCATCATCAAAAAGCCGATGGGATTGAGGTGCTTTAAGGGATTCAAGGTGATCCGTCCGAGATTTCTCGCGGTGGGATCGCCCAACTTATAGGCTACAAGGCCATGTGCCGCTTCGTGAACCGACAGCGCCAGCAGAATGACGGGCAGGCTGATAATATAGGAAGGGAGGCGGGAAACAAAATTTTCTAACATGAATAGATCCTTTCGGAATGTGCTGGATGAAGACGGTCTTTCAAAGCTTAACGCCCGAAAACTCGGAAATGACGCGCCAAAGCTCGGTCTTTCCCTCGCCCTTGAGCGTGGAGGTGAAGACGATGGGCGTGCCTTCGGGAATATCGGGATGCTCGGCAAGCATAGCCTCACAAGCGCGGCGCTCGGTGGCGTTGAGCTTGTCTGCCTTGGTGGCGACAATGGCGCAGGGAAGTCCGGTTGCGGCAATATAGCGCAGCATCATTTTGTCATCCTCGGTGGGACCGACACGGCTGTCGATCAGCTGTACGACTAACGAGAGGCGGTCAAGACACGGGTTCTTTGTGAAATAACCGTCGGTCAGCGCGCTCCATTGCGCCTTATCCTGCGGTGCGCGCTTGGCAAAGCCATAGCCGGGCAGATCGACGAGAAACAGCTTTTTATCAACGTCATAGAAATTGATGGTAATGGTCTTGCCGGGCGCCGAGCTGACACGAGCCAGCGATTTGCGGTTGAGAAGAAGATTGATCAGCGAGCTTTTGCCGACGTTGGAGCGACCGGAAAAAGCGATCTGCGGCACGGGATCGCCGGGAAATTGGCGGATCTGCCCTGCGCTGATGCGAAGATTGGTGTTTTGAATATTCAAAGCCATGAGAAATTCCCCTTATAGTAATGCGTTTTTGAGTACCTCACCGGCATTCTTGACGGGAATAAAGGTGAGAGATTGGCGTGCGGTGGGGTCGATATCCTCCAGATCGCGTTCGTTATCCGCAGGGATGAGAACGGTATGTACACCGGCATTATAGGCTGCCATGGTTTTTTCACGCAAGCCGCCAATGGGAAGCACGCGACCGCGCAGCGTGATCTCGCCCGTCATGGCGATGTCACGGCGCACGGGACGACCGCTCAACGCGCTGACAAGGGCTGTCAGCATGGTCACGCCTGCGCTGGGACCGTCCTTGGGAACGGCACCCTCGGGAACGTGAATGTGAATATCCTTCTTTTGATAGAAGTCACTTGCAATGCCGTACTCTGCGGCAATCGAACGGGTATAAGTGATAGCTGCGCGTGCGGATTCCTTCATTACGTCGCCAAGCGAGCCGGTCAGCTCCAGCTTGCCTGTGCCGTCAAGCACGGCGGCCTCAATGCGCAGCATGTCGCCGCCAAGCTCAGTGTATGCCAGGCCGTTGACCGTGCCGACAAGATTATCCTCGTCAATGTGATCGGGCAGCAGCTTGCGCGCGCCAAGGTAGGACTTGATATCCTTTTGCTTGACCGAAACGCTCTTGCAGCCCTCGTCTACCATCTTGCGTGCGGCCTTGCGGATAAGAGAAGCCAGCGTTCTTTCAAGGTTACGTACGCCTGCCTCACGGGTATAGAAGTCGATCAGCTCCAGAATTGCATCGTCGGCAA
>JAFTSR010000213.1 GCA_017467225.1 Clostridia bacterium
CGTCGTGCCGCCAAAGGTGCGCCATGCGAAACTGTTCTGCTCGTCCGTCCAATGCTCGATGGCCAGCGTCTCGCCCACGTGCTCAGCCGGAATGGGACAATAGTGCGCGCGCAGGCGCCCCTCGTCCATACGCAAAATTTTGGGTAGAGACAGCGCATTGTTGCGTCTGGCGGCGTTCAGATCGGTGCGGTCGATATACACCAGCAATCGCTGGCCCGCCAGCTCGAAGCTGCGGCAGGTAAATCCGCTCTGCGTCGGACCGGCGATCAGAATATTGTCGTCCTCAATCTCAAGGAAAGGACCGTCGGGACTGTCGGCATACGCCACGATGGTCGCGTTGGAGGCGTAGAGATCGGCGGTGACGCGCCTACCGCTGTAGTTCATGCCGGACAGGCAGCACAGCAGCCACTTGCCATCCATGCAGAAGACATCCGGTACCTCCAGCACGCCGTGATGATCCACATGATAAACGATACGCGCGTCCGTCCAATGCAGAAGATCGTGCGATCGCACCGCAACAATAACGCCCACCGGGCAAGATCCTCCCAGATCGGCCGCCGCGGCATAATAACCGATATATTTGCCCTTGCCATCGCTATCGTCGCGTTCAACTACGATAAAATCGCGGCAATCGACGATGTTCCAATCATACTGTCCCAGGGTGTTGAAGCCGATCAGCGTGCCATAGCGCTCGCTGCCGTCGGGAGTCGACACGGGAATCGGGTGGCTGTCCTCGTTGACCACCACGGGATTTCCTTCCCACGGCTCAAAGTGCAGCCAGTCGCGAGAAATGGCAACGCCGATGCGCTGGCTGGTGCGCTCGCGGTCGCGCATAGTGTAGAACAGGTAGCAGACGTCGTCCAGAGTGACCGCACAGCCGGTAAACTTGCTGTGGAAGTCGTCCGGGCGGTTCTCGTCGAACAGCGGCGGCAGGACGGTCTCCAAATTCTCCCAATGGAAGCCGTCGTAGCTGACCGCGTGGCCGACACCCCAACCGATGCGCGGATCGTTCTGCGGCGCAAGAGAGCCGCTCTGAAGATAAAAGGCGTGTGTTTGCGTGCCGTTTGGCGTCTCGCGATTGACGAACCAAGCGTCCCACTGTACGGCGGAAGGATCGGTATATTTTTTCATGGCGTTTTTGCGGCTTGTCTTAAGCCGTCCTTTCTAAAAAAATGCAAATTTATGCTGCTGAACGTCGGCGTTTCCAGATCATCACGCCTGCAACAGCTCCAACGAGGACAAGAAGTGCGCATGGCAGGATGATCCACATGACATTGAAAGCGTTTGATGGCTTGGGGTCCTCTGACGTCTCGGGAGGCGAGGGCTGCTCCGTGCTGACCTCGGGCAGCTGATACACCGGATGGTAATCCACATCTGCCGAGGCGGGAGCGAGTTCCGCATCCCAGCCCACGAAAGTAGAGCCATCTGCCATCCGCACGTCCTCTGCATCGGGAGCGATCGGCAGCTCTCCTTCGAGCAAGCGTTGCTCTGAGATCACCTTGCCGTCTCCGTTCATAAAACGAATGGTAAAACGAGGCTCCTCGGGCACCTTTTCAGGCGCAGGCTTGGCGGGAACGGCGATAATATGATCCAGATTGAGGATCAGCGGTTGCGGATCCTTGGGCGCAGAACGGGAAAAGATAAATCGCAGGGATTTCATCGCCTCGATCGGCATACTTCCCTCCCGGGCCGAAGCAAAGGACAGATGCACTCGGTTCCAGCCGTCGCGTGCGCCGCCCTCGACGCGAGCGAGCAGGTCGTTCAGCCCCCAGGTCATGGTCGAGGCATCGGCACCGAGAATCTGCACGCAGGCAATATCAAAATTTGCCGCAAGCAAGTTGTCAAGATCGGAGATGTAGAGATCAAACTCCACTGCGCCCATGCCTTCAAGCTGATAGGCGAACAGCGAAAATTCCGCCTGCGCACGCAGAACGTTTTCTGTCGGGCGATACGTCACGCTGCCGTCCTCGTTCCAGACTTCCCTCATGGAAAAATCGTGGCTGATGGAATATCTGCCAACCGTTTTGTTATAAGCATCACGCGTCCAGCCGGAGAGCCCATATCCACCGCCAAAAATGTAAACGCCGGACTGCCTTTCAGGGTTTGCATGCGCAAACGAAAGCGGCATTTCTCCGTTGAAGTATCCGCTGCTGCCACGCTCAACCACATCGACTGCCAGCCGCTCGCCCTCGAGCGTCAGGTAATAGCCGGCATTTTCCACCTCAGGGCGAGCCTCTTGATAGAGCAGACGAATACCGTCGACACGCAGCGTCAGGTCTGTGGTCTCATCCACCTGCGCCGAAACGCCCGGATGTATGATCATGTAACCCAACGCGGTGATATCCACCGCACCCTTGACACGCGCCAGAGACAGCGGCAGCGTGATGGTGTTCCATCCCGTTTTAAGTCCGCCCTCGGCATACTGCGCAAGGTCCGAACAGCTCCAATACAGCCCATCCGCCGCGTTTTTGCTCTGCATCAGGCAAACGTATGGCTCCTGTAGCTGCAGCGCCGCCAGCTCGTCCGGCGTGCCGGAGAGATACAGATCAAACGCCACCGACGCAACGCCGCGCATATCCGCGCTCACGCCAAGCTCCAGCGGCGCGCCGGCATTGGGTGTGACCACCAGTTCACCGTTGGCATCCACCTCATGGCGCATGTGATACCGATACGCCAGGCTGGCACCTCCTGTGCTCGCCGTCATGTTATTTACAATCCACGCGCCGCGGGTGTAGTCACAGCCGAATAAATGCTTGGTGTAAGCGTCCTCCGGCGGACGGTCGTCACGAGGATAAACCGGGTCAACGTGCAGAATATCGCCCTCGAAAGGCATGGTATATGCCTGCGAATAATAGACCCAACGATCGTTTTGCATAACCAGGCTGGCCACGTCCGCGCTGCGCTGCAGCGAGTCATCCTTGGCAAAGGAAACGTAGCCCAGCGACATATACCCCTCGCTGCCTGTCAGGGAGAGCGGCTCGTAGGAATCCGCATACATCATCATCACCTTGACTTGGGACAGTTGCACGTTCGCCTCATGCTTGCTCTTCAGGGCAGCAAGCGGAATGAGCAACGTGACGCGATCGTCCTGTTGCCTTACCACGTAGTCCTTGAGTGCCGGAAAACGGGCATAAATCGTCGTACTGCACCAAAGCGAGAAAACGAAGGGAACGTCCGTCAAAAGACTTTCGTCTGACACACGCAGCTCCACGCGCATATATTTCGCCTCGGAGGCATCGTAAAATGTTTTTGGGACTTGAGGATGGTAAAACCAAATCGCTGCGGCGGGCGTACCGTTTTTGAAGGTCCACGTGATCGAATTGGCGAACGGCTGATTGAGCCAGTCGGACTCCTTTTCACCGCCCTCCGCCTGCACCGTCAGAGCAGACGACAAAAGCAGCGCCAACATCAGCAAAAGAAATAACAAGCGTTTCATAGTTTACTCCTTTCCGATTGCAGAAACTCGCCAAAGGGAACACTCCCCCATGGTATACCTTATTTTATCATGCAACACCCTGCATGTCAATAGTGGAAGCGGCAAAAAACCTCCCTGCCCTGATTTTCTACATTTTCCATAAAATTCGCGCCTGTTTTTTGTGCACATCGACCATTGGTTGCTACGCACAAAAACGCGCCGCCCTTGCCGGATTTACCCCGTACAAAGCATGACAAACCCCGTATGATACATGACGCACCCCGTGTAAATCATGACACGTGCGTTTTTCAGTGATTTTAACCCGTACAAATCATGACAATGCCCATATAAAATATGACATTCCCTGCGGCAGCGCATCAAATCACCCCGTACAAAGCATGACACCTTATGCAAAAAAAGAAAAAATCCGGCGAAAACGGAAGCTATTTTCCGCACGCACGGTACAATTCCCGGCGTTTTTTCCGGTGGGTGGGACAGCTCTCGCCGCCGCAGTCAACTCACCCCGTACAAAACATGACAGTTCGGATGACCGTGGGTGCCTCCGGTGGGAAGGGTGGTACTTTGCCTCCGGCGGCCAAGGAGGCTTTTTGAAGAAAAAGATGGTCGCAAGCGACCACGAGTTTGCCTCGGCGGCTCGACACCGCCGTTTCGGGCAAGCCCGAAAACGCCAAACGTCGCCCCACTTGGAACCCCAAAAACTTTTTGAGGAAATTATTGGCTTATTTTGCAGCAGTTCTGTTCTACCGCCGCATAGCGATATGCCATGTGGAGCCCCTTCCCCACAAGCTAACTCTCATGTAACTTTGCGCCAAACCCAGTGGGTGGGGACCCACGGAGACAAGCGCCGTACGCCAAATCGACGCACAACGCTAAAAGCTTGACCAAAAAATTCATAAAAGGTTTTGAAGGTTCCAAGGAAACTTTTCTCAAAAGTTTCCTTGGCAGGTGCAGGGCAGCGCCCTGCCCGCCGGAGGCAACCAAAGCGCCCTTCCCGCCGGAGGCACTTACACAGCGCCCTGCCCGCCGGAGGCACTTACACAGCGCCCTGCCCGCCGGAGGCAACCAAAGCGCCCTGCCCGCCGGAGGCACTTACACAGCGCCCTGCCGCCGGGAGCATCACCCTATATACGCCGGCAAACAAAACGGCGGCGGCATCCAAAAAGGATACCGCCGCTTTTCAGTTCCGCGCGTCTGATGTTTGGGGGGTGATGGGGCTGCCGAGCAGCCCCATCGGGGTCATACGCGAGGCACTTTGGATATATGAAAACTCAATGAAGCGTCTTCAGATTAAGCCTTCTTCTTCTTAATGATGATGAAAGCAACGACTGCAGCAGCTACTACAACAACTGCAACAACGATGATGATGATAACAGTAGCGTTACCAC
>JAFTSR010000214.1 GCA_017467225.1 Clostridia bacterium
CTAATTGGTCTGTTGCCGATTTCTTTGACGCACGTCAAAGAAACCGGCGAAAGAAAACGTGCGAAGGGGAGCCCGCTCCCCTTTCGAATCCCCGGATTGTGCGCATTCTGCACGTGGGGGACTAAGGCCTTTAGCATGTACGCTTCGCTGCTATTCTTTTGCTTGGATAAAATGCCTAACCTGTAGGGGCAACATCCTCGGCGCCCATCTTCTCGCGAAAAAACGATACGCTGCTCTTGTGGGGTAGGGGCCCCACATGGGTTCTTGCTCCGCTGATACAGAACAGAACCGTTAAAACTTTCATCCAAAAATTGATAAAAGTTTTTGGAGTTCCAAGAACCTTTTTTCAAAAGGTTCTCAGGCGGGGTCAAGGGGCAGCGCCCCTTGCGCTTGCCTTACTCCTGCCCCTTCAGCACCGAGAGCGCTTCAAAAATGGTGCGGATGGGGATGAGGGTGATGCCTTCACACTCGAACTTGCGCTTTTCAACGTTGCGGTAGGGTACGATGGCGCGGCGGAAGCCGAGTCTTGCGGCCTCCTTGACACGCAGCTCCAGATTGGAAACGGCGCGGCACTCGCCGGCCAAACCCAGCTCACCGATGGCAACCAGATCGTCGGGGATGGTGCGGTCGGTCAGCGAGGAGATCAGCGAAAGCGCGACGGCGGCATCGGAGGCAGGCTCGTCAATGCGCAAGCCGCCGATGACGTTGAGATAGACGTCATTCTGCGAAAACCGCTGCCCAAGCCGCTTTTCGAGCACGGCAAGAATGAGGCACATGCGGTTGTAATCGATACCGTTGCCGGTGCGGCGCGGCGCGGGGAAGACGGTCGGTGTGACCAGCGCCTGAATCTCGGCAATCAGAGGGCGGGTGCCCTCCATGGTGCAAACGGCGCAGTTGCCTGAAATATTGGTCGGTCGACCGGCCAGCAGCATTTCCGACGGATTGGCGACCTCGCAAAGGCCGGTGTCGGTCATCTCAAACACGCCGATCTCGTTGGTCGAGCCGTAGCGGTTCTTCATGGCGCGAATGATGCGGTAGGCCTGCTGCCGTTCACCCTCAAAGTAGAGTACGGCATCCACCATGTGCTCCAGCACCTTGGGCCCCGCAATGCTGCCTTCCTTGTTGACGTGTCCAACCAGAATGACCGAAATTCCCTCGTTCTTGGCCTTGCAGATAAAGGAGAGCGCGCACTCGCGCACCTGCGTGATGCTTCCTGCCGTTGAGGTTGAGGAGTCGGAATAGATGGTCTGCACCGAATCGACGATCATAACATCGGGCTTGACCTTGTCCGTCTCGGTGAGAATGCGCTCCAGATGTGTTTCGGTGAGAATATAGAGATTGTCGCCCTTGACACCCAGCCGCTCGGCGCGCATTTTGAGCTGCCCCGTCGATTCCTCGCCCGAAACGTACAGCACGCGATGACCCTGACCCAGAGCGTCGCAGATCTGCATGAGCAGCGTGGATTTACCGATGCCCGGCTCGCCAGCCAGCAGAATAACCGAGCCGGTGACAAGTCCGCCGCCGCCCAGCACGCGATCCAGCTCGTCCATGCCGGTGGGGCAGCGCATGTACGTAGGAATATCTACCTCGGGGTAAGGGCGCGCGGTGCTGTCGCCGCTTTGCTGCATCGAGGTGCGGCGTGCAGCCGTGCTCTCGGTCGGCTTTGTGGCAACGACATCCTCAACAAAGGTGTTCCATGCATTGCAGGCGGGACATTTTCCCATCCACTTGGGACTGACCTGCCCACAGGAGGAGCAGATATAGACGGTTTTGGTGCCTTTCATAGAGCGTGACCTCACTTTTTTATTTGCTACCGTTATTATACAATATTTCGTCAAAAAAATCAAGGTGCTGACGAAAAAAGTGCTGCTTTTCGCCGCGCGTGGGAGGTGTGCAGAGAATATAAAAATCCCCGGCAGGGATTTCTCCCCGCCGAGGTCGGTGTTCGTGTGCTTGACTTATTCCGCGCACCACTTTCCCGCGTATTCCGAAAGGCGCTCCTTGATTTTGATAAATGCCTCGTTTTCGCGCAGGCTGTCAAATGCGGCGTCGTCCATTTTCAGAAGCAGACGGCTGGCGTCGTTATCGGGATCGCCGGTTGACCAAGTGCCGGAATTCCTTCCGCGAAGAACAAGTGAGGTGCATTCCTCGTTCACTGAAGTAATGAATTTGATCGCATGCTCGGCTGCCAAGCCAAGATGCTCCAACGCCTTGTCGGCTTCTCCCTTTTTCGCATAGTAAAAGGCCTGATCCCGGTGGGCTTCGCAGAGATGTGTGTGATAAAAGCCGAAATCACCGTTCTCAAACAGTAAATGCAGCAGGGCGATGCGCTTATCACGAAGAAGGGCACATTCATCCGACGTGTAAGCCCATTCTCCGGAATCCAGTTTGGTTTGCATACTGTCCAGTCGGTTCGAAAGGAATTGCAGTAAGTCATGTGCTTCATTCTGCTTGGCATGGTACGCCTGATCGCCCGAATAAATGCGACTCAGCAGCATTTCCTGTGATACAGACATAGGCGGCATGGACTGTGCCATTTTGACAGCCTCGTCGAGTCGACCGGAATCCCGGTAGCAAAAGCACAAGACCTGAATGGCGCTGTGCCGCTGCTGATCGTCGGTGCTTTGCGCCAGTAGCTTTTCCCCCCATTGGATGGCCTCATGCAGATATTTGTCTTCTCCCGTGGCATCCTTTTGCCAGGATGAAACGTACATCAGCTCATTGATGATCTGACAGTTATCCGGATATTTTTGAAGCCCATCCTCCAAAATCTCGCGTGCTTTATCCAGATATCCTCTGCTTGCATACTTGTCTGCTTCCTGGCAGATCGCACGGACAGCTTCCTTCCTGCGCGCTAGGTCAATGCCCAAAAGCTCATCTGCGCTGATATTGAACAGATTGCACAGCGGAGCGATCAGCGAAATGTCGGGCATTGCCATATCGGTCTCCCAGCGGCTGATGGCCTGCGGGGAAATGGACAGAATTTCCGCTAAGCGCTCCTGTGTCAGATCTTGCTTGCGACGAAGATCCTTGATGGTTTTTCCAAAGCTCATGGTAATAATCCTCCCATAACATGTTTGTCAACCGGTTGTGAGACTATTATACACCAAAGCTTTGACTTTGTCTATATCTCGTTAATTGAGAAAAAATCAATTTTGAATTGTTTTTCGGAAAGGTATGTTCAGTTTTCCGGCAGCTGCTGTGCCGCATATTCCCGTAAGGCGCAAAAAATGGCGTAGGCTACGCGGTTCTGATATTCCTCTGAGGCAAGCGCGGCGCATTCCTCGGGATGCGAGAGAAAGCCGCATTCCACCAGGACGGCAGGGCAGGACAGCTGCTTCAAAAGATAAATATCCCCGCCCGGCTTGATCTTACGGTTGTTGTCCGGTGCGAGCTGCTCACGCGCAGTGTCTTGGATGGTCTGCGCCAAGCGGGCGGATGCCGGCGTGTTTGTTGAGTGATAGACCTGCAGCCCATGGTAGGCCGGGGAGGAAAAAGTGTTCTGATGAATGCTGACAAACACCACCTCGCCGCGCGCAGCCGCCTTTTCTGCGATGGCCAGCCGCGCCGCCATGTCAAGCGCCTTTTTCCGCCCTTGGTAATCGGCGCCACGGTCGTATAGCAGCGTGTCGGTCTCGCGCGTCAGCACGACCTGCGCACCGCTCTCCCGCAGGAGCGAGGCCAGCGCCTGCGCGACGGCAAGATTGATATCCTTCTCCGGAACGCTTGCGCTGCCGATATGTCCGACAGCACCGCCGTCCTCGCCGCCGTGCCCGGCGTCAATCACGTAGACGGTGTTACCGGTGGTACGATCGGACGTCTGCACCTCAGAGGAAGCGGCCGTATCACCGCTGAAGAGACGGCAAAGAGAAAGCAGCGCCGTCGTGCAGGTCAAAAATAGAAGGATAAACAAGAGATACATCCAAACAGGATTTTGTGAGCGGAGCATGAAGAGCCTCCTGTGTACGCGATTTTTTCTATTTTATGCATAAATACCAAAAAAAATAAGTACAAGAGCCAAAATATTCCGTGTGTCATCTCTTGACTTTTTTTTGCTTTTTTGATATAATAGATAAAATAAAACAAGGAGGGTGATACCCACATGAGCTTTGAAACAAAATTTGGAAAAGAAGGTCTGACATTTGATGACGTGCTGCTGGTTCCTGCCAAAAGCGAGATCCTGCCCGCCGATATTTGCCTGAAGACCAAACTGACACAGAAAATTACGTTGAACATTCCGCTGATGAGTTCCGCGATGGATACGGTCACGGAAGCCGAGATGGCTATCGCGATTGCGCGCGAGGGTGGCATTGGTATCATCCATAAGAATATGTCCATCGAAGCCCAGGTCGATATGGTGGACCGTGTCAAGAGAAGCGAGAACGGTGTCATCACCAACCCCATTTTCCTGCATCCCGATAATTTTGTTTACGAAGCAGAAGATATGATGCACAAGTTCCGCATTTCCGGCGTGCCGATCTGCGATATGGACAAGCATCTGGTCGGTATCATCACCAACCGTGATATGCGCTTCCTCAAGGATTACAATCAGCGTATCTCCGAGGTTATGACCAAGGACAACCTGGTGACCGCTCCTGTGGGTACCACGCTGGAGATGGCGCAGGAAATCCTTTGCAAGCATAAGATTGAAAAGCTGCCGCTGGTGGACGATGAGTTCAAGCTGCGCGGTCTGATCACCATCAAGGATATTGAGAAGGCAACCAAATTCCCCAACTCCGCTAAGGATAGCCAGGGAAGACTGCTTTGCGGCGCTGCCATCGGTGCAACCGCAAACGTTCTGGAGCGTGCAGGCGCTTTGATTGCTGCCGGTGTTGACGTGCTGGTGCTTGACAGCGCACACGGCCACAGCGCCAATATCATTCGCAGCGTTGCCAAGGTCAAGGAGGCTTTCCCGGATTGCCAGCTGATCGCAGGTAACGTCGCAACCGGCGAGGCAACCCGCGACCTGATCAACGCAGGTGCGGATGCCGTTAAGGTCGGTATCGGCCCGGGCTCCATTTGTACCACCCGTATCGTTGCCGGTATCGGCGTGCCTCAGGTCACGGCTGTCTTTGACGCTGCCGAGGTTGCGGCACAGCACAATATTCCGATTATCGCCGACGGCGGTATCAAGTTCTCCGGTGATCTGACCAAGGCAATTGCCGCAGGCGCAAACGTTATCATGGTCGGCTCGCTGCTCGCAGGATGCGAGGAGAGTCCCGGTGTTGAGGAAATCTACCAGGGTCGTCGCTTCAAGGTCTATCGCGGCATGGGCTCCATTGCTGCGATGGAGAACGGCTCCAAGGACCGTTACTTCCAGGAAGCCAACCGCAAGCTGGTTCCCGAGGGCGTCGAGGGTCGTGTTCCTTACAAGGGTCCGGTTGCCGATACCATCTATCAGCTCATGGGCGGTCTGCGCTCCGGTATGGGCTACTGCGGTGCACCCGATATCGAGACGCTCAAAAAGACCGGGCAGTTCGTCCGCATCACGGGCGCAGGTCTGCGTGAGTCGCATCCTCACGATATCAACATCACCAAAGAGGCTCCCAACTATTCCTCTGTTAACTAAAGAGCAACACCACCAAGGAAATTTTCTTTGGTGGTGTTTTTTGCCAAGGTGTATTTCAAATATTTGTGAAGCGACAAAAAAAGCGGCCCGGAGTGCGGACCGCCTTTTTTGGATGATTGCTCACCGTGGATTACTGATGAGCCTCCAGATAGTTGACAACGTCGCCGATGGTGACGAACTTGTGGAACTCCTCGTCGTTGATCTCAACGCCGAACTTCTCCTCACACATCATAGCCAGCTCGTACTGCTCGATCGAGTTGATGCCCAGATCACCCTTCAGCTCTGCCTCCATGGTGATAGCGTCCTCGTCCAGCTGCAGCTCTTCAACCAGAAGATTCTTAAAAGTCTCAAACATGATTACATCCTCCAAAATATTAGCGAAATGATAGGGCGGCATGTATCCGTAAACAAGGTTAACAGTGATAGCCGCCCTGAACCGAGTAATATTATACCTTATTTACGGCCATTTGTCAAGGGAATTTTGCAATTTGTTGACGTTTTTTTCGGAAATTTCAAAAAAAGGTTGATTTTTCTTGCTTTTTGTGGTAAAGTGTTAGCAAATGCGCTGCGGCTTTGCCTGTGCAGCGGAGAAAAATGGAAGGGAGAAGAACAATGGGACTCGGACGTGCCAGACCGCTTTGCTGCTTTTGTTGGATGCTCGTGCTCAGTAGCGCCGTTTGTCTGCGCTTTGATCATTGGCGTCTCTCCCTTGCGCTGACGGCGGTAGCGCTTTTGGTGCTGGTCATCGCTTCCGTCCTTGCTTGGCGCGCCAAAGATCGGAGCGTTCGCCGCGCCCGTGGGTGGTACGTTGCTTTTTTGGCCTTTGCCGTGCTTTTGGGCAGCGGACTTGTCAGCGCGCGGCAGGGCGTGGATGCGCGTCGCAATCAAGTATATGCAGAGACCGAGCCGATCATGCAGGCGGTGGTGCTCAGCGCGGAGCATTACGGCTCTTTTTCTACCGCTTATACCGTGCGCTTGGAGTCATTGGACGAGCAGTCCTTTTCCGGTAAAGCGTATTTGCAATGCGCTTTCACCTCAGCGCTGCAGCCGGGCGATCGCGTCAGCGCACAGGCTGTGCTGCGTCCACTGCAGGGGATGCAAACGGCACAGCAATATCTGGCTGACGGCTGCCGTTGGTATATCGAGCTTGCTGATGAGACACAAATCCGCAGCGTGAGCAGCACCGGGTCGTGGGAGCATCCGCTTCTTTACATACGCCTTCTTGCCACACGACTGCAGAGATCACTTTCGCTGCGCTTGCAGCAATCCATGGATCGGAATGCTGGAGCGCTTTGCGCCGCCTTGCTGCTGGGCGACCGCACCTCGCTGGACGGACAGATTACACTGCATTTTCGCCGCAGCGGCGTGTCGCACCTGCTGGCGCTCAGCGGTATGCATCTGAGTCTGATCATGGCAGTGGTTTCCTGGCTTCTGACTCGCCTCAGATTGCCGTATCGGCTGCGCCTGCCGACGCTGTGCGTGGTTGCGCTGGGATATCTTTTGCTGACGGGCTGCTCCATCTCGACGATGCGCGCGGCCGCTATGCTGCTGCTTTTGCAATGTGCCAAGCTGTTCGGCCGTGAAGCGGACGGGTTGACCTCGCTGTCCCTGTTCTTTGCCGTATGCGTTGCTTGCGAGCCGTATATGCTGTACGATATTGCGCTTTGGCTGACCTCGTTGGCAGTTGCCGTGCCGATCGCAATTCTTCCGGCGTTGCAGGAGCTTGGCAAAAGGGAAGTGAAGCCGTCGTCCTCGCGTATGCTGTCGCTTTGGCGATGGCTGTCTCAAAGACTGCTTACACCGCTGGGCATCAGCCTTTTGTGCACGCTGATTTTGCTTTTGCCGATGTGGTTGACCTTTGGCGAAATTTCGTATCTGTCGCCGGTTGCTACCTTTCTTTTAACACTTCCCGTGACACTCATTCTGACACTCGGGGTTTTCTGGCTGCTGCTCGCGCCACTGGCCGCTTGGACGGTCGCCGCCTTTTGGCAGGGCTATCTGGCAGCAGGCATGGAACGGGTGGCGGATGCGACCTTGGAGCTGGTGGAGCGCGGCTCCGCGCTGCCTAACATGCTGCTTTCCTTGCGTTACGCCTCGTTGCGCGTGATCATGCCGCTGTTTGCCATCGTACTGGTGAGCTGTCTTTTGTCACGGTTGCGGCGGCGGTCTATGGCGATTTTGTTGTCGGTCTGCCTGATCCTTGGCACCGTCAGCGTTGCGGCGGAGATGGCTCATACCCGGGATTCGCTCCAATGCCGTTACGTTACCGCCGGTAACAGCGAAATTCTGTGGCTGGCGGACGGCGAGAGCAACGTTCTGTGCGATTTTACCGATGGCTCGTATCGCTGCTATGCCCGACTTTTACAGGAGGGACTTGATGCCGGGCATACCGAAATTGACACCATGATCCTTACGCATTATCACGGAAAGCATCTCTCCATGCTGGAACGTCTGAGCGCGGCGGTGCGCATTCGTCGGTTGTATCTGCCGCTCAGCATGGAGCTCTGTCCGCCCGATAAAGCGGCAGACGACGAGGGCGTTGCGCGCAAGCTGCTTGACTTTGCAGAAAAGCAGGAAATTGAGGTCACGTTTTACGAGCCGACCCGCAGCTGCACGCTGGATGAGTCGTTTGTACTGGTTGGCTTGCAGTACGCCATGCTGCAGCGTTCGGCACATCCGGCGCTGGTGCTTTGCCTGCGGCATGACGGTCGAACGGTCAGCTTTATCGGCAGTGCCTTTGCAGAAGGTGAGCCTACCGATGCCTTTGCCCGTGACACCTTGGCGGATAGTGAGATCGCTGTTTTCGGTGCGCACGGACCGCTGACCAAAGCAGAGTTTTCTCTTGACCGTTGGTCGGATACACTGCAGCACGTTGTCGTGCGGCAGGAGGTCGGTACGTATTTTGTTCCCAACCGCGCAACGCTCGCCGCGCTCTTGGGAGCGCAATGCAGCAGCGTATGCAAGACAGAAGACGGGATGACGGTTGCTTTTTGCCTGCCCGGGGAATCAAAGGATGAAACAAGGCATATAATCCGCTCTTGGTGGAAAGAATAATTGTGGAATTCAAAATAAATTTGAAAAAGGTCTTGCAAAATACAAAAGAATCTGTTATAATATACGATGGAGCAGCACCATGCTGCGAAATGAGGTCATACCAGCCGGGGATGTAGCGGAGCCCTGTACCTGAAACCCGCTATAGCAGGGGTGGATTCCTTGTTTGAGGGCGGATCTTTGACGGACGAGCCGAGTCTTTGTGTGTTGAGAGACGGGTCTTGCGCAATCGGACGCTGTGAACCATGTCAGGTGGGGAACCAAGCAGCATTAAGCAGTCAATCCGGTGTGCCGCGAGGGTGCCTGTCTTGAGCATGAAGCTCGGTATCGCGTCGGGGAAATGTTCGATCTCAAGGTGTATGGTCTCATTTTGCAGCACGGTGCTGTTCTTATTTAAGAAAACGGAGGATGTTTCCATGAAGATCGGAGTCAGCAGTTACAGCTTGAATGCTTATCGCCGCGAGAGCGGATGCTCGTATGCAGATCTCTGCCGCATTGCTAAGGAGATCGGCTTTGACGCTATTGAATTTATCGGCTTGGATGCCGAGGATCCCATTGCCGAGGCAGGTAATATCCGTGCCGTTTGTGCTGAGCTGGGTCTTGAGATTTCCGCATACACCATCGGCGCTAATTTGATGAATGAGGATTTCGAAGCAACGCGCGCGCAGCTGCACCGCGACCTTGCCATTGCCAAGGCACTCGGTGCGCCCTTGATGCGTCATGACGTTTGCTACTCGCTGCCTGAGGGCGTCAGCTGGCAGGATGCTGTTGCCATCATGGCGCCTCGCATTCGCGAGATCACCGAATACGCCGCAGGTATGGGCATTCAGACCTGCTCGGAAAACCACGGCTACATTTTCCAGGATTCCGAGAGAGTCAAGGCGCTGATCGATGCCGTTGACCATCCCAACTACCGTTGGCTGGTCGATCTCGGCAATTTCCTTTGCGTTGACGAGGACCCACTGTCCGCCGTCAAGGTCGCAGCACCGTATGCCATTCACGTGCACGCCAAGGACTTTTTGTATAAGCTCAAGAGCGATGCCGTTCCGCCCTCCAATTTCTTTGGTACGAGAAACGGCAACTATCTGCGCGGCACTATCGTCGGTCACGGCGTGGTTCCGGTCGATGCCTGCATGGCGATTTTGAAGGATGCCGGCTACACCGGCACGCTGTCTCTGGAATTTGAGGGCATGGAGCAGAATATCCCCGCCATCAAGGCCGGCTATGCATATCTGCGTGCCGTTGCCGAGAGACTGGCTTGATTTGATTGAAATTATTACATAATCTGTAGAAAGGGGCGTGAAGACATGCATCAGGCGTTGTATCGCAAATGGAGACCGCAGACGTTTGAGGACGTATGCGGACAGGAGCACATTACCTCAATTCTGAAATACGAAGCCATGGAAGGCGCGTTTTGTCACGCCTATCTGTTCTGCGGCTCGCGCGGAACGGGTAAGACCACCTGCGCTAAAATTCTGGCCAAGGCGGTCAACTGTGAGTCGCCGATAAACGGCTCGCCCTGCGGCACGTGCGCTTCCTGCCGTGCCATTGACAGCGGCGCCGCCACCGACGTTTTGGAAATGGACGCCGCATCCAACAACGGCGTTGACAATATCCGCGATATCCGCGACGAGGTGGTTTATCCGCCCTCGCTGCTCAAATACCGCGTGTACATCATCGACGAGGTGCATATGCTCTCCGGCAGTGCCTTCAATGCGCTGCTCAAAACGCTGGAGGAGCCGCCCTCGTACGTTATCTTTATCCTCGCAACCACCGAGATGCACAAGCTGCCGGCGACCATTATCTCCCGTTGCCAGCGCTTTGAGTTCCGACGTATTGCCACGCCTGTGCTGCGTGACCGACTCAAATTCATTGCGGAGCAGGAAAATATCGAGCTTGACGACGATGCCGCAACGCTGCTTGCCAAGCTGGCGCAGGGCGGTATGCGTGACGCGATCTCGCTCATGGAGCTTTGCGCAGGTGCGCGGCAGCGCATTGACGTGGCTCTCGTCAATGAGACGGTTGGTCTGACGGGGCGTGACGCTATGCTGCGCACGGTGCACGCCATTGCCGATAAAAATTACGATGCTTTGTATGCGCAGGTTCACGAGGTGGTGCAGTCGGCCAAGGATTTGAGTGTCTTCTGGCAGGATCTGATCTCTCTGTACCGCGACATGCTGGTCGTCAAAACGACCAAAAACTATATAACCTATCTGGATCTGACCGACGAGGAGGCGCGACAGCTGAATGAGGTTGCCGCCCGCTTCCCGAAGGAAACGCTGTTGTATCATCAAAAGCTTTTGGACAGCGCGCTGATCACCATGCAGTCTGCCAACGCGCTCAAGCGTGTCGCTGCCGAGATGGCGCTGACGCGTATGTGCGATGAAACGCTCAACACCGGTAACGAGGCGCTGCTTGCTCGCATCGCGCGCCTGGAGGAGCAGATGATGAGCGGCGCGTGGCGCACGTCCGCACCGACTGCTGCCGAGGTGGCAACGGGCAACGAACCGCAGCCCGTACAGCCGCAGCCGCAGCAGGCAGTCACGCCCGTGGTTACGCCGACAGCACAGCCCAAGGCTACACCGACGAGCAAGAGCGAGAGCGGTAAGAAGACGCTGCGTCCGCTTCGTGTCTGGGCTGAGGTGGTGGAGCGCCTGACGGCGCAGGCACCCATGTCCGCGTCGTTTGTTCGCTCGGCACATGCCTATCAGACCGAGGATGACAAGGTGCTCTTACGCTTTGAAAACGAATTTTCGCTGATGATGCTGGACAGAGACGATACCAAGGATCTGTTGCGCGGTGCGTTGTCTGTTTGCTTGCGCCGCGAGGTGCGCGAGAGCGATCTGATCTGTCAGAGTATGCCCAAGACCGAGACGGGATGTGCCTTGGATGAGATCATCGAGGCGCTGGAAGACTGAAAAATTATTAACATCAACATAAACGAAGGAGATTTTACCATGAGAGCAAATTTACCTAAGGGTGTGGGCGGCGGTCCCGGCAATATGCAGGCAATGATCCGCCAGGCACAGAAAATGCAGGAGGACATGCAGGCACTGCAGGAGGAGCTGGACGCCAAGGAATATGACGTCAGCGCCGGCGGCGGCATGGTCAACGTCAAGATCACCGGTAAGAAGGAAATTCTTGCCATTGACATCAAGCCCGATATCGTTGATCCCGATGATATCGAAACGCTGTCCGACATTCTGGTCGCCGCTGTCAATCAGGCAATCAAGCAGGTTGAGGCTACCAACAACGAGGCTATGGAAAAGGTCACGGGCGGCATGAACATGCCCGGCTTGTTCTGATATGGCAGAATACATGGAGTCACTCCAGCATCTGTCCGAGCAGTTCGGAAAGCTGGAGGGCGTGGGTCGGAAGACCGCTATGCGCCTGGCTTACTCGGTGCTGGATATGACGCCCGAGCAGGCGGCGGAGTTTGCGCAAGCAATTTTGACGGCCAAGGAGAAGATTCATCTCTGTCCGATCTGCCAAAATCTCACCGACCGTGAGGTGTGCGCCATCTGCCGCGACGAGGGACGCGATCGCTCCACCGTCTGTGTGGTGGAGGATCCCAAGACCGTCATGGCAATGGAGAAGGTGCGCGAGTACCGCGGCACGTACCACGTGCTGCATGGACTGATCTCTCCCATGAGCGGCGTAACGCCCGAGCATATCAAGCTCAAGGAGCTGATTGCGCGCATCGGTGAGGACGAGGGCATCCGCGAGGTGATCATTGCCACCAACGCCACCATTGAGGGTGACGCGACAGCTTTGTATATCTCAAGACTTTTGCAGCCGCTCGGTATCCGTGTGACGCGACTGGCGTACGGTATTCCCGTGGGTGCTGATCTCGAATATGCAGACGAGGTGACGCTGTATCGCGCACTGGAGGGTCGCCGCAACGTTGAATAAGCAGCAAAAGAGTGCGGTGAAGGGCGATCCTTCACCGCCTTGCTTTTGATAAAAAATGAGGTGATTTTTTGAAATTGTTATTTCGCTATTTGCGCCCGTTTTACGGCGCAATGGCTGTGGGACTTGCCATCAAGATCGCGGGAACGCTGGTCGAGCTGGCGCTGCCCTACATACTGAGCCATATCATCGACCACGTCGTCCCCGATGGTGAGGTTCGACCCATTTTGCTATGGGGTGCTGCTATGGTGCTTTGTGCGGCGCTGGCGCTGGTAATGAATATTATTGCCAACCGTATGGCCTCGCGTGTTGCCAAGGGTGGTGCGCGCGGTATCCGCCACGATCTGTTTGCGGCGACTATGCGACTGTCCGGCGCACAGACCGATGCCTTTACCGTGCCGTCCTTGGAGGCAAGACTGACCTCGGATACCTATAATCTGCATCATTACATCGGCATGATGCAGCGCCTTGGTGTGCGCGCGCCCATTCTGCTGATCGGCGGTATTGTAATCACGCTGTCGCTTGATCTGCATCTGACGCTGGTTATGATCTGTGTGCTGCCGTTTATCGCGCTGTCGGTCTTTCTGATCTCTGCCAAGGGCGTGCCTCTGTACGGTCGCGTGCAGGGCGCGGTCGATAACATGGTACGTGTCGTACGTGAGGACGCGCAGGGCATCCGCGTCATTTTGGCGCTGTCCAAGGCCGAACAGGAAAAAGCACGCTACGATCGCGTCAATCGCGAGCTGGTCAAAACCGAGAAACGCGCAGCGCTGACCATGTCTGCGACCAATCCCTTGATCAATCTGTTTCTCAATACGGGACTTGTCGCTGTTATTGTCGTCGGTGCCGCCCGTGTCAACGAAGGCTTGAGCGAACCGGGTCGCATCATCGCGTTTATCCAGTATTTTACGCTGCTGTCCAACGCCATGCTGTCCATCACCCGTATTTTTGTCATGACCTCCAAGGCATCTGCCTCGGCGCGGCGTGTGGATGAGGTGCTGCAAGCGCCGCACGAGCCGCAGGTGTTTGACAAGGCGCAGTATCCCGATACCGCCGATCACGCGCATATCGTCTTCGATCACGTCAGCTTTTCCTATGGCGAGGGCGGTGAGGTGCTGCACGATATTTCCTTCCGCCTGCCGCATGGTGGAACGCTTGGCTTGATCGGTGCCACGGGAAGTGGCAAAAGTACGCTGCTTTCGCTGATCATGCGCGCCTACGACGTAGGCAGCGGCGCTGTCTACGTGGATGGGCAGGATGTGCGCACGGTGGACAAAGGCGCGCTCCATCCGGCGCTCGGCGTGGTCATGCAGAACGATTTTATCACCCACGATACCGTAGCGGAGAATATTCGCTTTGGACGTGATATTTCTATGGAACAGATCCGTCGCGCCGCCAAGATTGCACAGGCCGCGCCGTTTATCGAAGCGCTGGAGGATGGATATGAGCATATGCTCA
>JAFTSR010000215.1 GCA_017467225.1 Clostridia bacterium
CGGATCCCTTTTTTGGTGACCCATCGGAGAGTCGAACTCCGGACACCATGATTAAAAGTCATGTGCTCTGCCATCTGAGCTAATGGGTCAAAATATATTCTGCAACTTTGATATTATATCACGCTTTTTGCGGTTTGTCAACTGTTTTTTGAAATATTTTTGAAATATTTTGGTTTCAGCGGGAGTGCATGGCAGCGCTCCCGCTGATTTTCAGAACAGTTCAAATCAAAATCCCTGCTCAATCAGAGCCTCAAGCTCAGACAGGCTATCGGCAAACACCTTCATTGAGCGGCGGATGGGCTCCGGTGTGGTCAGGTCGACACCTGCGATCTTGAGCTCCTCCAGCGGATAGTCGCTGCCGCCGGTGGACAGGAAGCGCAGATATTCGGACGCGTCACCGCTCTCCAGAATACCGTCCGCGATGGCAACCGCCGAGCAGAAGCCGGTCGCATACTGATACACATAGAATGCGTTGTAGAAGTGCGGAATATACGCCCATTCGATGGCATTCAGCGCATCCAGCGTCACACCGCGCTGGTAATTGGCGTTAATTTTGTGATAGACCGCGCTCATGGACTCGGCCGTCAGCGTCTCACCGCGCTCGTACATTTCGTGCGTTGCCTTTTCAAACTCGGCAAACAGCGTCTGGCGGAAGACGGTAGTACGGAAGCCCTCCAGGAATTTGGTCAAGAGATATGCGCGGCGGCGCGGATCGGTCTCCTTTTTCAAAAGGCAGCGTGTCAAGAGCACCTCATTGACGGTGGAAGCAACCTCCGCGACAAAAATGCGATAGTCGTTATTGGCGTAGTCCTGCGCCTTGGCGGAGAAGTAGGAATGCATCGCATGACCCATCTCGTGTGCCAGCGTGAACACATCCTCCAGCATATCGGTATAATTCAGAAGCACGTAGGGGTGCACACCGTACACGCCGCAGGAATATGCGCCTGTCGTCTTGCCGGGATTTTCGTACACATCGATCCAGCGGTTGGCAAACGCCTCACGCATGACGCGACCGTATTCCTCACCCAAGGGTGCAACCGCCTCCAGCACCATTTCCTTACCGCGCTCAATACCGATATGACTGTCACTCTGCGGGAAGAGCGGACAGTACAAATCGTACATATGCAGCTCGTCAAGGCCCAGCATGCGGCGACGCAGGTCGGCGTATTTCTCCAGCGTCGGCAGCGCCTCGTGCACCGCCTCGATCAGAGAATCGTACACCGAAACAGGGATATTGCCGCCGGCCAGTGCCGCGCTGCGCGCACTGTCGTAGCCACGCGTGCTTGCCATAAAGCAATCCATTTTGACCGAGCCGCTGTACAGCGCCGCCATGGTATTCTCATACTTCTTGAACTCGCCAAGGTAGGCCTCAAACGCCTCCTTGCGGACGGCGCGATCGGTCGATTCACGGAACACGCCGTAGCTGCCGTGGGTCAGCGGAACCTCGTTCCCTGCCTCGTCGTGGACGTTCGGGAACTTCATGTCCACGCCCTCCAGCATATCGTAAGCATTCGAAGCCGTGCCGGCGGCATCGGACAGATTGGCCAGCAGCGCCTCGCGCGCCTCGTCCAGAACGTGAGCACCCGAGCGCAGAATATCCTCCAAAATGTGACGGTAGGGCTGCAGGCAATCTTCAGTCAGCCATGCCTGCATAGTTGCCGCATCAACAGCCAGAATCTCCGGATTGAGGAACGCCGTCTGCGCCTGCAGCGTCATAAACAAGCGCTGTGCGCGGCCGGTCATGTCCTGGCTGACGCTGTCGCCCTGGTTTTCGGACATCCGCAAAAAGGTATAAACGTAGACCAGCTCGACCTTCTGCGTCACACCGTAGATAATGTCCAGCGCCTCGCGCAACGACTGTGCACTCTTGCCGATCATCTGTCGGCAGGGCGCGATACGATCCAGCGCGGTCGTCGCCTCACTCAAAGCCGCCTCCCAGGCAGCAAGATCGGGGAAAATATCGCCCAAATTCCAGCGATCGCGGATATCAATGTCCTCTCTTGTTTGAAAATTGTTTGCCATGATGCTCGTTTCCTTTCTTGTGCTCGCGCCGCGCCATATCCTCTCTGGCAGCAGCCGGCTTAAAAAATTGATACAAATAGCACGGAATCATACCGTTATACAGCTTGCGGATCTTATCGGCACGGCGGCCGTACAGTCGCTCAAAGCCTTCGTGCGAGGTCAGCACGTAGATCTGCCACGGGTCAAAGGATGCAAAATGCCGTCCCATCTCCCGATACAGCGCTTCGACCTCCTCGGGTGTCATCAACCGCTCACCGTAAGGCGGATTGCATAGGATGGTTCCCCGTCGGTCGGGCTTTTCGATCTGCCGCGCGTCGGCAGAAAAAATATTCAGATATTCCTCAACGCCGGCACGCAGCGCGTTTTCATAGGTCAGATCCAAGGCATCCTCATCAAGATCGGAGGCCCACACCTCACATGTACTGTCTGTTTTGATAGCCGCACGCGCCTGTGCCCGAGCCGCCTCCCAAAGAGAAGCCGGCAAGCGTGCGAACTGCTCAGATGCAAAGCTGCGGTTCAATCCGGGAGCACGGTTCGTCAGAATCATCGCCGCCTCAATGGCGATGGTACCCGAGCCGCAGAAGGGATCCCAGATCAGCACATCCTCGCGAGGTCTTGCGCTGAGCACCATAGCCGCTGCCAGCGTCTCGCGCAGCGGTGCGGCATTGGCATGCGGACGGTAGCCGCGCTTATGCAGCGCAGCACCGGAGGTATCGATCAAAAGCATGGCGCGATCCTTGAGCAAAAAGAACTCGACCGCATAGGTCACGCCGCTGTTCTGCGGCAGCCATGAAAGACCGTACGCCGCGCCGAGGCGATCAGCCAGCGCCTTATTGACGATCTTCTGACATGCGGGAATGGAGGTCAAGGCACTTTTTATGCTGTGACCGCTGATGGGAAAGGCGTCGTTTTTGCCGATCCATTCTTCCCAGGGCAGCGCCTTGGTGCCCTCAAACAGCGTGTCAAAGGTCGGTGCCAAAAAGTCGCCCATCAGAATAAACACACGCTCAGCGCAGCGCAATCCGATGTTGAGGCGCGGAATATCCGCCTCCTCACCCTCGAAGACAATGCGACCGTCGATGGTCTCCAGCCGCTTGACGCCCAGCGCGTCCAGCTCCTCGCCCAGCAGTTTTTCAAGGCCGAAAAGGCAAGTTGCCACCATTTTTATTGACATATATCTAACTCCTCTCTTTGCCATGTCCGATCAGGCACGGCTGCTGTGGCAGGTCAGGTACAAAATCTGATAATGTGCGGCGGCCTCGTCCAGAATCAGCGCCGCGCGCGCTGCCGCCTCATCATCCAGATTGACCAGCGGATCGTCCAGCACCAAGAAGGGTGCCTCCCCCTCAAACAGCGCATCCACCAAGGAAAGTCTTGCGCACAGCGAGATCATATCCCGCCAGCCGGTGCTCATAGCCTCCGGTGTGCGCGAAACGCCTGCACGGCGCAGCTTGACAGAAAAATTGCCGTCCATAGTCGCGCTGATACTTTCCTCGCCGCACAGCCGCGACAGATATCGCGCAAAGCCTGTTTTCATGCGCTCCAGGTATCTGCCGGAGAACTTTTCCTTGGCCTCCTTGAGATATTTTTGCGCGGAGAGGATGGTGTCAAGCGATGCGCGCTGCTCATCCAACTTGGCACGCAGCTCGTCCGCCTGATGCTCCAACAGCTCTAACGGAGCACCCTGGGTCGTATGCATTTCAATCTCGCGGCGGCAGCGTGCGATCTGCCCGTGCAGCGTCTCCTCCCGTGCGGTCAAGGCATCTCGCTGCTCGCGCACCATGTCCGCCTCCTGTGCACGGGGCTGCGCATCCACCTCATGTAGGGCTGTGGCATCGATCCCGTTTTGCTGCATAAACTCCTGTATCTCCGCCTTCTGCTGCCCGCAGCTTTTTTGCAGTCGCAGCACTTGCTCGCGCCGCTCACGCAGCCAGGTCGCCGCACCTGTGGATGGCACGTCGGCGCAGCCCTGCAGAAGCATTACTCTCTGCTCGCGCAACGTCTGCAATCGTCCACGCACCGAGGTCAGCTGCCGCACCGTTGCTGCCAGTTCCTCCTGCAGCTGTGCATAGCGCGCCGCCTTTTGCGAGAGCCGTTCGACCTCAAGTGGCGCGTCCTCAACGTCGGGACAAACTCCCCACGCCCACAGCTGACGCAAAAAGGCTTGCTCCTTTTCGGCGGCTTGTCGCAGCTCATACAAGCGATCATACCACGCCTCCCGAGCGCTTTCGCGCTCGCGTCTCTGCGCCTGCGCCTGCGCACGGTGCGCCTCGTAATCGTCGAGGGCGTTCTGCGCCGCCTCAACGTCGTCGACCGTCACACCCAGCACCTCGCGGATACGGTCGCAAGCCGCCTGCCATTCACGCTGCAGCCCGGCCGCCTCGCTCTGATGCTCACGCCGCTCCTGCATCACACTCTCAAGCGCGTCCTGCGCCTCCCGGCACTTGGCAACCTCACGTCGCCACAAGGCAACGCAAACAACCGCCGCGCACACGCCCACTGCCAGCACCGCAGCACCGACCAGCGGCTGCACCAAAAGCGCCACAATGCCAAGTGCCAGCCCGATCGCAGCCACCGCCCAGATACATTTCTTTTTCTTTTCCCTACGGATTTGCAGCTGCGTGACGCGCTGTGCGCCCTCGCGGCACGCACGCTCCAGCTCCCTTGCCCGTCCGTCCGACTGCTGCTTTTGCATCGGATATTGGGTCAAAAAGCGCTGCAGCCGACGCGCGTCGGGGAACGGAAGCACCTGTTCCTGCGCGTCCGGGGTGCCAAGCAGCGTTTTCTCCTTGGCCGCCTCACTCTGCAGCTGCAGCTTGGCGCTCTTGGCGCTCTCTGCAACCGTGCGCAGCTGTGAAATATCAACATCATCCGGCGCGTCGTCATCAAACAGCGCCGCAAGCTCGGCCAGCTCAACGCTTTGCGGATGCTCCGGCGCGCAACGGCTCATCAGCTGCTGCTCAAGAGCGCGGGCCGCTGCCGTTTCCAGCTCCTCACACGCGATGGCCTGCAGAGTTTGCTCGTCCGGCAATCTGCCGCCAAGGCTTGCCAAGAGCGCTGCGCGCTCGGTCTCACTCTGCTCCAGCTGCGCCTGCATGCGCTGCCAGGATTGCACCTTGACCTCTCTCTCGCCGCGCGCCCGGTGCTCCTCCTCCCGAAGGAGCAGCTCTGCGCTTTCCTTCTTGCAGACCTGCAGCGACTGCAGCAGCAGCTCCAGCTGCGCCTCCTCGTCGCCGGCCGCCGCCAGGTGAGAACGGCAGACCTCCATTTGTGTCTGCAGCTGCGCCAGTGCTTCCTCGTCGTCGGCAATCGCACCGCGGCGACCGCCGCTGACGGTATAATATTTTCTCTGCTTTTCCAAAAGTCCCATCGCATGGTCGTAGCCTGCGATGTCATCCGTGGCATCCGCCAGGCGATTGAGTTTGGCATGAATGCTCAGATTTCCGTCGCCCTCGTCGGTCGGGCGCTGGGAAATGTAGGTCGAACGCTCGTAAGCAGCCGCATCCACACCAAACCACGTCTCACCGAGCGTGACATTTGCATCGAGTGGCAGCTCCACGCCGGTGTCAAGGTCGGTCAGAGAGAGCGTGTCCTCGGACTCCTTGGCACCAAAGGTGCGCTCAATGCGCAAGCGGCGCGACGCGATCTCGACATCCATGCTTCCGCCAAACGTGCCACCCTGCCAAGGGGTGTATCTTTTGCGCTCGTTTTCAACCAAGGAACGGCGCGACGAAGTCGGCAGGCCGTACAGCATGGCCTTGATAAACACCGCCAGGCTGCTCTTTCCCCAGCCGTTGGGGCGCAGCAGCGTATTTTTTCCGTCGGTCAGCGACAGCGAGAACTGCTGCAGCGTACCGAAATTTTCCACGTACAAAGACAGAATTTTCACAGCTCCGCCTCCTCTCCGCGCAAGGCCCGAAGGCCGCAAAGAATGACGCGGTCTCGCTTTGCCAGCGGCAGCTTGGACGCCATCACGGTGCGGATAAACTCGCCCTTGAGCGAAACGTCGTACATATAATCCTCAGCGCGCAGCGCCAGGGTGGTGTGATCCTCCAGCTTGGCGGTAAAAAAGCGGTCGCGCAGCCACAGCGCCAGTCTGTCAGCATCGATCTCATGCTCCGGCAGGCACTCACCGCGCATATCCAGGAGCACCATATCACGCTCGGGAATGGATGCAACCGCCTCTTGCATCCGCAGCTCAATGGCGTGCGCATCGTCCTCGGGCTGCACGCTTAGCGTCAAGCGATGCATCGTCCGACGGGCAATCGGCAAAAATTCATGCCGCAAGCCGCCGTCGGGTGATACCTCCAAAAGCACCACGCCCTTTTCGCCGCACTCGTCAAAGCCGCGTCCCTCGGGACAGCCGCTGTAGCACCAAACGCCATGCGCATCCAGACGGTCAGAGCGGTAAGAATGCTCGTGACCCAGCGCCAGATAATCAATTCCCTTGCCTGCCAGGCGCGGCAGCGACACCACGTCGCGTCCGACGGTCGCTGCCTGCGTGATCTGTCCGTGCAGCATGACAATGTGCAGCCCGTCCACGCGGGGCACGCTCTCGTACGTCGCGCTGTCAAAGCCGGACGTCGCGCTGACCGTAATGCTGACATGCTCGCACGGCAGCGACACGCTCGTCCATCCTTGTCCGCTCAGATCGACCCAGTTTTGCGGAATGCAATCGTCCGGGAAAATGGGTGGGACATCGCGGTCGTGATTGCCGCAGACGTAGAAAAACAAAATATCGGAATGCTGTGCGATCAGGGTGCCGACGTAGCGCCGTGTGCTTACCGTCACGC
>JAFTSR010000216.1 GCA_017467225.1 Clostridia bacterium
ACATCCTGCGTTTCCACACCATCTACTGGCCGATCTTCCTGATGGCGCTGGACATTCCGCTGCCCAAGAAGGTTGTCGGTCACCCCTGGTTCAATTTCGGCATGGACCAGATGTCCAAGTCCCGCGGCAACGTCATCTACGCCGACGAGCTGGCCGAGCGCTTCACGGTTGACGGCGTTCGTTACTACGCCCTTTCCGAGATGCCCTACGCCAACGACGGCTCGATCACCTACGAGACGGTCATCAAGCGCTTCAACACCGACCTTGTCAACAACCTCGGTAACCTTGTCAAGCGCACACTGGACATGCAGAAGAAGTATTTCGGCTCTGTCATTCAGGCACCTGTTGCCAAGGATGCACTGGATGACGAGGTCATTGCCGCTTGCGTCAAGGCATACGGTGAGGTTGTCGAGTGCATGGACGGCTATCGCGTCGCCGACGCACTGGATGCCATCTTTACCATGCTCTCCCGTGCCAACAAGTATATCGACGAGACCACGCCCTGGACGCTGGCCAAGGACGAAGCACAAAAGGATCGTCTGGGCACCGTGCTGTACACGCTGCTGGAGGCTATCCGCTGGGGTGCTACGCTGCTTGCTCCCTTCATTCCCGCAACGGCGGAGGAAATTCTGTCCGAGCTGAACACCACCGCGCGTGGCTATGCAACTATCGGCACGGCTGAGCAGTTCGGTGCTTTGGTTGCAGGCGATACCGTTTGTGACTCTAAAGTGCTGTTTGCCCGTATCGACGAGGCTAAGATGCTCGCCGAGCTTGAGGCAGAGAGAGCAGCCAAGATGGCAGCCGCTGCCAAGGCTGCGGCTCCCGTTGAGAAGCCCGAGGGCTGCGCGCTGATTGGCATTGAGGACTTTATGAACGTTGAGCTGCGCACCGCCAAGATCATCGCCTGCGAGGGCGTACCGAAGGCTAAGAAGCTGCTCAAGCTGCAGCTTGATCTGGGCTACGAGCAGCGCCAGGTTGTCTCCGGCATTGCCAAGTATTACACGCCCGATCAGCTGATCGGCAAAAAGATCATTGTCGTCGCCAACCTCAAGCCTGCAACGCTGTGCGGCGTCGAGTCCAACGGCATGATCCTGGCCAGCGGCGAGGAAACCGTCCGCGTCGTCTTCCTTGATCCCGAAACGCCTCTGGGCGAAAGAGTCCGCTGATGGCACTCGGGGCTTTGCCCCGAACCCTACCAAGAAAACTATTTTGAAAAAAAGTTTTCTTGGAACTTTCAAAAAACTTAACCTTTTGGAGTTACTATGAAAATTACCGTTATCGGCTGCGGACGTTGGGGCTCGCTGATCACCTGGTATCTGGACCGCATGGGGCACGACGTCACGCTCTACGGCATGAAAAGCTCACCCGAGATGCAGCGTTTTCTTGCCACACGACAGAATGACCTGCTTTCCCTGCCCGAGTCCGTCCATCTGACCACCGACATTCACGACGTTGCCGCAGCGGAAACCGTCATTATTTCCATCCCCTCGCAAGCCCTTTCCGGGCTGATGGAGGAGCTGCAGCCTCTTTCGCTGCGTGATAAAATCGTTGTCCTTTGCATGAAGGGCATTGAAATCTCCACCGGTCGCCGTCTCTCCCAGATCGCTACGCAGGCCTTGGATCCTTCCTGCGCCGTTGCCGTTTGGCTTGGTCCCGGACACGTGCAGGAATTTTATAAGGGCAATCCTTCTTGCATGGTTATCGACTCGGACAACGAGGATGTCAAGCGTCGCTTAGTCGATGAATTTTCCAGCGATCTGATCCGCTTTTACTACGGTCAGGATCTGATCGGTAACGAGATCGGCGCGGCAGCAAAGAACGTTATCGGTATCGCCGCCGGTATGCTGGACGGCTACAGCCTTGGCACGCTTAAGGGCGCGCTGATGGCTCGCGGCACCCGCGAGGTTGCCCGTCTGATCAAGGCTATGGGCGGCAACGAGTTGTCGGCCTACGGACTTTGCCACCTTGGCGACTACGAGGCAACCGTCTTCTCGCCCCACTCGCACAACCGCGCCTTTGGCGAGTGCTTTGCCAAGGGTGAACCCTATACCGCGCTTGCTGAGGGCTACTACACCGCACGCGCCATGATGGGACTGAGCGCCAAATATCATGTCGAGCTCCCCATTTGCCGCACCGTTTATAATATTCTTTACGAAAACGCAGACTGCCGTCAGGCTCTCATGGAGCTGATGACAAGACCGTTGAAGAATGAGTTTTGAAAATGGCAGGGGAAAACTTTTTTGAAGAAAAAGATGGTCGCAAGCGACCTTCGAGTTTGCCTCGGCGGCTAAACACCGCCGTTTTGCAAGCAAAAACGGCAAACATCGTTTTCCCCTGCACCCCTTTCCAAAAACTTAATCAATATATGGCTGCGCGCGCGCATTTTCGTAGCCGCGAACATCTTCTTCCGCTGTCATGTGGGGCGGAGCCCCGCAAGGACATTGCACTTGTGCAGAGAGAAGATCGCAGCTACAAATCAAGCAATAAATTTTTCAAAAGTTTTTGGGGTTCCAAGGGGACTTTTACCAAAAAGTCCCCTTGGCAGGGTCCAGGGGCAGCGCCCCTTGCACTACACGGAGATAAAACATGAAACTAATCGACTCACACGCACATTACTACGATCGCCGCTTTGACAATCCCGCGGAGGGCGAGAACGCTGCAGCACGACTTTCGGCAATTCTTGCGCCAGATAGTCCCATCGGCGGCATTGTCAACGTCGGCACCAATCCGAGCACCTCGCGCCTTTGTGTGGCGCAGGCGGCAAGCTATCGCGGCATGGTTGCTGCCATCGGCATGCACCCCGAGGACGCGATTTTTTCCACACATCCGCACGAGGAGATGGATGAGCTGGAAGCTTGGCTGCGCCAAGGTAAAGATGCGCTCAGAGGGCAAAAAATCGTGGCTCTGGGCGAGATCGGCCTTGACTACTATGATCACGGTGCGCCGCTCAACAAGCCCCTGCAAAAGGAAATTTTCGAGAGACAGATGTCCATTGCCGCCGAGCTTTCCCTGCCCGTCATCATTCACGACCGTGACGCACACGGCGACTGCTTTGAGACGGTGCTTCGCTATCCCACCGTCCGCGGTGTTTTCCACAGCTACAGCGGCAGCGCCGAGATGGCGCACGAACTTTGCCGGCGCGGCTGGATGATCTCGTTCTCCGGCGTGGTCACCTTCAAAAATGCACGCCGCGTTGCCGAGGTCGCAACGTCCGTTCCCCTGGATCAGCTGCTGGTCGAAACCGACGCGCCTTATCTCGCACCGCACCCTCACCGCGGTAAGCGAAATGACTCCGCATTGATGGTTCACACCGCAGCGCGACTTGCCGAGCTGCACGGCATTTCCTATGACGAGCTCGCAGATATCACCCACGCCAATACCTGCCGCCTTTTTGAGACCGATTTTGCCCTTTGATATCAAGATTTCTTTGAATTTAGTCAAATTGCACAAATTTAACCCTTGGATTTCTACATTCTGACCAGCCAAAGGTTTTCCGTAACCTCTTGCAAAAAATGAAAATATGTAGTATAATATTTTATAGCCTTGCGACAGACGTCGCGTCTTTATTTCATGGCTTATACACACCATTTCCATCAGAAAGGCAGGTCCCGTTTATCATACGGGAACGAAGGAACCCCAAATCATGGCTGCAATTGAAACCAAACGCATCAGAAACGTCGCATTGCTCGGACACAGTGGCTGCGGTAAAACGTCGCTCGCCGAGGCAATGCTCTATATCTCGGGAGGCACCGACCGTCTGGGCAAGATCGCTGACGGTAACACGGTTTGCGACTACGACTCCGAGGAAATCGCAAGAAAATTCTCTCTTTCCACCTCTGTCGCTCCGCTGATGTGGAAAGATATTAAGGTAAATGTTCTGGATACTCCCGGCTATCTTGACTTCGCAGGCGAGGTCGCACAGGCGCTCCGCGTTGCTGACAGCGCGCTGATCGTCATCGACGCTAAATCCGGCATTCAGGTCGGTACTGAGCTTGCATGGGACGCTGCTACTGAGGCAGGTCTGCCCAAGTCCTTCTTTATCAACAAGTTCGACGATAATGAAGCAAGATTCGCTAAGGTTCTGGACGCCCTGCACGACAAGTGGGGTAAGAAGATCTGCCCTCTGACCATCCCCATGGTTCAGGACGGTGAGGTTAAGGGCGCTATTGACCTGGTCGGCATGGAAGCACACGTTTTCGATAACGCAGGTCACCATTCCATCCACGCAATTCCCGAGGAGTCCGCTGAGGCTGCCGAGAAGTACCACGAGATGCTGCTTGAGGCAGTTGCAAGTGCTGACGAGGCGCTGATGGAGAAGTACTTCGGCGGCGAGGATATCACCCGCATGGAGTGTGCAAACGGTATCCACGAGGGTATCATCCACGGCGACATCGTTCCCGTTTTCTGCGGCGCTGCTACCAAGCTGTGGGGCGTATGGACGCTGCTTGATAAGATCAACGAGTCCTTCCCGCGTCACACCGCAAAGGTCGAGGAGATCGTCGTACGCGACGGCGAAGAGGACACCATGGAGATCAATCCCGACGGTGAGCCCGCCATCTTCGTCTTCAAGACGGTTGCTGACCCGTTCGTTGGTAAGATGAACTTCTTCAAGGTTATGAACGGTACGCTCAAGAAGGATGCCGAGTTGACCAACCGCACCACCGGTGACACCGAAAAGCTGACGCGCATCTACACCATCAAGGGTAAGAAGCAGACTGAGGTGGACGAGCTGGTTTGTGGCGATATCGGTATGACCGCTAAGCTGAATAACACCAACACCAACGATACACTGACCTGGGGCTCTGACTTCTCTTACAGCAAGATTTCCTTCCCCGTTTCCTACCTCGCACAGACCATGATTCCCGCCACCGCTGCTGACGAGAGCAAGATCTCTCAGGCAATCACCCGTATGGCTGAGGAGGATCTCACCATCCGTTACGAGAACGATGCCGAGACCAAGGAAATGGTCGTTTACGGTATGGGCGACATGCACCTGGCAGTTCTGGCCGCAAGACTGAAGTCCCGCTTCGGTGCAAGCGTTCGTTACGAGCAGCCCAAGATCGCTTACCGCGAGAAGATCACCAAGCCTTGCGACGTTGAAGGTCGTCATAAGAAGCAGAACGGTGGTTCCGGTCAGTTTGGTCACGTTAAGATCCGCTTCGCTCCCGGTGAGGCTGAGGGTCTGACCTTCACCGTTTCCGTCGTTGGCGGTACTGTTCCGAAGAACTTCTATCCTGCCGTTGAGAAGGGCTTGCAGGAGGCTATGGTCAAGGGCGTTGCAGGTTATCCTCTGACCAATCTGGCAGCAGATCTGTACGACGGCTCTTACCACGCAGTTGACTCCGATGAGCTTTCCTTCAAGACTGCCGCTTCCCTGGCATACAAGGAGTGCTTGAAGCAGGCAGCTCCCGTACTGCTTGAGCCGACCGGCGATCTTTCCATCTCTGTTCCCGAGAGCATGGTCGGTGACGTTATGGGTGACTTGAACAAGCGCCGCGGCAGCATCATGGGCATGGAGCCCGATCCCAAGAAGAAGAACTACACCGTCGTCAGCGCTATCGCTCCTAAGGCTGAGCTGATGGATTACCCGATTGCTCTGCGCGCTATGACGCAGGGTCGCGGTTCCTTCTCCTTCACGGTTACCGGTTATGATGTCGTTCCCGCAATGATCGCATCCAAGATCATCGAAAACGCAAATAAATAATGATTTTTCAGGACCCTCACTTCGGTGAGGGTCCTTTGTTCATGCAAATAAAAAACTCCGCTTCTCTTTCGAAAAACGGAGTTTTATTCACTTTGGCTTATGCGCTCACGGTGCCGTCCTTCTTTTTGCGAAGCAAACGATAAACCACAATATCAGCAACAATGGCCAGCGCACCCAGCACAATCAGGATTCCCATCATCCGCAGATCCGAATGATATTTTTCATCCTCGGTCAGCGTCGGCTGATCGGCTCCGATGGTTTCATCCGTCTTATCCGAGGGATCGGGCTGCTCGACCGGTCGCTCCTCCGGATGCTTTTCCAGATACGTTTCATATCGGCGCAGATAGCGTCTGACTCTGTTGAGAATAAGGCTTGCCTCATTCTCCGCCATCATCTCCTGCGCCAGCAGCTCCCAGCTGTCAATCTCATCGTTCAGCTCTTGGTATGCCGCATTCCAGGTAGGATAGTTCTTGTGGTACTGTGCCAAAAGATCGGCATTTTCTTCGTCCCACTCGGGAATGTCCTGCAAATTCTTTTGAATTTTTTCCGCCATCGCAGCAATCTGCGGCTTGACATTTTCTTTCTGCTGCGTTTGGTAATCTGTCAAGCGGATATTGTCAATCTTCAGAATGATCGGCTTATCCGGTAGATTAGAGGCCCTGACAAAAAACCAACGAAGGTAGTTCAATCGGGTAAGATCAATCTCACCGCTACCGGCCTTACCGGCGTTGGAAAAATGCAAGCGAATCTCATTCCAGCCGTTCTGCTTGCATTGCTGCAGAATATCCTCCAGTCGCCAGTTAAACTCCTCACTGTCACATTGACCGCTGGAGGTCAGTTCAATCCCGGTATCCGCAAAATGAACCTCCGCCAATGCATCCTTATCAGAAATGTAAAACCAGAATTCCAATGTATCCATCTTGGAGACATCGATGCTTTCCTTGCCCAAGGTCTTCTCCGTCGTCAGCACAAACGAAGCCTGGCCGTCGTTGACAACCGTTTCCCCTGCTGCATTCTGAAAGGAGCCCAGCGTGTAGGTCAAGCTGGAAAAGCCGGCCTTGAAATCCTTTTCGTCCAACGTAAAGCCATGAACCTCAAGGTCACAGCCAAAGAGAGGAATGCTGTGAGCAGTTGCTGTCAGCTCTGCCTTTTTCGCAGCCTCCTTGGTTGTGGCGGCAAAGGTGGTCAGCGTCAAGGACGCAAGCAGCAGAGCCAGCGCGCTCACTATGCAAAAAAAACGTTTGAAGTGGCTATTCATGGGGGGCAATACGCAAAGCAATTTCTTCATAACATAGCCTCCTTTTTGTCAGGCACGCCTGTGCGTACCACTTTTTAGCCGGATTGCAGCCAAAAACCTGTCGTTGGCCTTTGGCGCAATCCCTGTTTAACCGGTCGGAAATCAGCTCTCCAGATCCTGCTTGAGCAGGTTGAAATAGTTGTAAATATCCACGACGACCACGTTTTCGTTCGGATGATCTGCCTTATACTGCTCTACAACATCGCAAATAAAGCTGGGCGAGGTCCATACGCAGCGGATCATGGCAAGCGAAGAACCGCTCGCTTTCGAGCCGAGCTTGCGGTTGTATCCGTGTCTCACGGCACCGGCCACGCTGTTGGCAGAATTCTTCACGTTTTGCGCAGAATAGGTATTGTTAAAAGAGTCGGTGGTCGCAGGCGTGGGGAAGGAGTTATCCAGACGATCCACAGCCATGGGACCATACACACCGTCGTACAGCGTGGGAGGCTGATCTCTGCCGCTTCCCTCACCCTCAACATTCATAGAGATGACACCGACGCCGTCGGGAGCGAACTCCGAGAACATCTCCATGACATCCTCACTCAGTATATAGCGGTCAAGCACCATGGGAGCGATGCTCATATCCGCGCGACGGAAGTAGGTCAGGTTATGCTCTACAAACAGATCCCGCAGCTCCTTTGGCACCCGGCTGGGATTAAAATATCCCGCGCAGCTGGCATCGGAGGTGAAGAAATCATTGGGCGTTGCAGTCTCGTAATAGTACTCGATGATATCAGGATACATATCCAACAGATTGGGATTGATACCCCACGCCAGCGGGATCTCGCCACGCTTGGGATCATCCCAAAACTCCTGCAGGAAGCGATAGAGCGGATAGGTCGAATCGTAGTCTGCCATAAAGAAGCAGAGGTAGGTCGTGTTTTTCTCCAGCTCCAGCATCTCGTCGGGACGATTGTTGGTCAGCTGCTGTGCGCCGTCATACTGGCAGTGGAAACTCTGATTCCAGCTCCACTCAATGCAAGTGTTGTGGTAGCCGTTGTAGGGCGTAATACGCCACACATACTGCCACTCGGTGGGTACCGTCTCGTGCTTGGAAACCGTATTATCATTGGTACGACTGTACTTGGTAAAGTCAAAGAAGCCGGCCATCTCAAAGGGAGCAGTATCCTTGGTCGCATCCATCATGTACTGCAGCACACGATCAAAGGTCGCAGCGTCCGTGCCGATCTCCTGCTCTCTGTCATCCAGCGGTGCTTCATCGTCCCAGGGAGACAGATCGATGACAAAGGCGCGCTCGTAAACGGCCAGGTCGCGAACGGCTACGTAAGCGTCGTCGCCTGCAAGGCGGCGGCTGCTGGGCTCATTGTTTTTATTATCCAAAATGCTCCACGCATCCATATAATGGCAGAGAACGTCGGTGGAGCAAAGCCCCTTTTCCAGATAGTTCTCAATCGCCCAAAGATAAGCGTCATTCTTGGCACTGCCGGTATCCGAGCCATCAAACATACCCAAAAGATTGATCACCTTGATATCGTCATTGAGCAGGCTCTTGTACTTCTGATACGTCGACCAAGTCATAGCCAGACCATCCTCAACGCCGGCAACCGTCGTTGCGACGTTGACCGTCGCAGGAACGTCCTCGTCCCAAATGCAGACAGCCTTGACGTAATCCTTACCGCCGATCTCCAAAAGCTCCTCAAGGCCGCTCAGCTGCTCGAACTTGGTGTCATGCAGCCAGCGTCCATCTTCTTGCATGGTCTTGAGCCACGCATCGTTACCGCCGCCACTGTTTACGTAAACCTTGGCAGGCGACTCGCGGTTCATAATACCCTGCAAGCAAGCCAGTGCCAATGCCTCGTCATACTTATCGGCGCCCGACTTCTGCGAGGATTTCACCTCGAAATAAGTACCCTCGGGAATATAAGTATTCGCCATAACCTTCATCTCCTTGCTAACGTATACCAAACCATCCTCCGTGACCTTGAGATGGTTTTTAATCAAGTCCTCCGTAGCGCACTTGATGGCACGCTCACTATTACCGACAACGCATATCTTGGTGCCGATCACGCTGATGCTGTAATCGTAGTCACCCAGCGCTGCCATTGCCGTCTCGGACTCGGGACGGTTGGTCTTACCGAACAGAATTTCGCAATCCTGCTTGACCAGACCATACTTGGGATCGTCGTACTCATAGTCGGTACCGATCGACAGCTCGACACCGGACAACTCCTGTATCTTGGCGCGAAGCGCTACCGATCCGAGCGTCGCCGCCGACTTACCGGTCTCATAATCCGAGCGCACGATCTGATAATACGGTGTTCCGTTTTCTGCCAAAATAACCACATCCTCCATAGGCAGCGGCTCCGGCTCGCCCTCTTGCGGCTCATTCGGCTCATCCACCGGCGCGCATGCCAGTGCGCACAGCCCGATCATGGCAAAACAGAGCATCAGCAGCACAACGCGCAGAATCTTTGTTTTGTTCATAGTTTTTTCCTCTCTTTTCTTCAGCGAAAAAAGCCTTGCTCCTCCCGCCGGAATGATACATATCTATTGTACCATAAACCGGTGGAAAATGCAAGACTTTTCCCAAAGAAAACCTCACTCAAACGTAAACAAATCCCCATCCATCGCGCCTCTGACGGTGAGGATATATTTGCTTGTATCCAGCGGATCGACGCTTCGCCTCTTGGCCGCTTTTCCAAGCTCGAGTGGACACTCGCGGTAGCCGTGCAGCTTCACGCTCATGGTGCCGCGGCCGCTGGTAAACGTAGCCAGCGTAATCGAATAATCCAGGCTGGACTGAACGGGAATCAGTGCGTTGAGGATAACGCGGTCACCGTCATAAGCAGTATCGATGACCTCGCCACGCATGGTGACAACGTCCTTCATAACGCGCCCGACGTGATCGCTCGGCAGAATAAATCGTGCCGCCAGGATCGGCTCCAAAAGCGTGCTTCCGCCGCGCTGCAGTCCGTCCTGAATACCCATCGGCGTTGCGACGATAAAGTCCAGCGGATGTGTATGCACCAGATGATGTCCGCCGTCCACCAGCTTGATGTTGACGTCGGTCACCTCCCAACCAAGGCGCCCTTGCTTGAGTGCCAAGGGAATGGTCTGCTCCACCTGTCGCTGATAGCATTCCATAATCTTGTTCAGCGGAACGCTGGAGGAAAACGTCACGCCACTTCCCCGTTCTGCCGGTTCAATGATAAATTTCAAAACCGCCCAACATGGCTTTGGCATAGTGTACGCCACAAAGCCCTCGCAGCGCTTGGATACGGTTTCCTTATAAATAATTGCCGGTGTATCGAAGGTCACCCTGAGATCGAAGCGCGTCTTGAGCAGCTCCTCAATGATCTCCAGCTGTATCGTTCCCATCACCTTCAAGTGCAATTCGTTGAGCAAGCGGACATACTGCACCTGCAGAAGCGGATCCTCACCGGACAATATTTCGCACGCGCGTCGCAGCTCCTGCATCTGATCGGGCTTTTCGGGAATGAGTTGCACAGTGATCAGCGGTGTCCGCAGCCGTCCCGGCTCTATTGAGCGGTCAAGGCAAGATGCATCGCCTAAAATCTGACCAATCTGCACGTTACCCAAGCCATAGATAACGCCGATCTCTCCACACGCGATCTTTCCGCACGGATTGAGGTCAACGTCGTGGATCTGCGTAATCTTGTACTGCACTTGCTTGACCTCGCCGGAAATGGGATCGATCCCGGCGTCCAGCGTGATGCTCTCGCGACTCTCAAGCGAACCGCCGTACAAGCGCACCCAAACGCCACGCCCAAGGTTTTTGTCCTGTCGCGCGGCAAACACCACGCCGCACATGCTCTGCTGCTGCGCAGGCGGCGGCAGATATGTGACAACGGCATCCAAAAGCGCCGTGATGCCGATGTCCTTGAGCGCCGAGCCACACAGCACGGGATACGCAGCATGTGCATGCACCAGCTTGACAAGCTCCGTCTCCAGAAGATGCGCCGAAAACTGCTCACCGTTCAGATATCGCTCCAAAAGATCGTCACGCCCGTCACAGATCAGCTCGCTGACGGTCTCCGTGTCGCTCAGTTCGACTGCCCCCGAGGTCAGCAGGCGGCGAATTTGCGCCATGACGCGCGGCACATCCGCATTTTCACGATCGGTGTTATTGATAAAAAACAGCACAGGAATGCCCTGCTTGACCATGGCATCAAACAAAACCTCAGTCTGTGGCTGCACGCCCTCCACCGCGCAAACAACCAGAACCGCACCGTCCAAAGCCCACATGGAACGCTCTACCTCCGCAGAAAAATCCACGTGTCCCGGGGTGTCGATCAGGTTGATGCGAACGCCGTGATAGTCCATAGAAACGCAGGTCGCCTTGACAGAAATACCACGCCGCCGCTCCACCGGCAGATTATCGGTGTGCGCCGTTCCGGAGTCAACGCTGCCGACGCTGCGGATGGTACCGGTGTGAGATAATATTTGCTCGGATAACGTGGTTTTTCCCGCATCTACGTGGGCAAAAATACCGATATTTCTGATGATGTTCATGTCGGCTCGTCTCCTTCCCGTGTCTTCGCTCACATCCCCAAACGGTTGCTGCGAACATTATACCACATTTCGGTGTGAATGGCAATAGGTTTGCCATATTTTGTTTACCCGTACAAATAAAGGGAGAGCCAAACGCAAAATGCATTTGGCTCTCCCCTGTCACATATGAATCTTAATTATGGTACCGGTATACCCTTGGTACTCATTTTATGCATGTACATAGCGTGATCTGCCTTGGCAAAAACATCCGTATAGACATGATCTATCAGCGGGTCAAAGATGGCCACGCCTCTTGCGACGGAAATACCAATGGTATCATCGTTGACCGTAATATAGTCCGCGCTAAGTGCTTCATCCATTTTCACGATCAGAGTGCGATATTTTTCGAAGTCCTTCCCTCGCAGGATAACGACAAATTCATCGCCGCCGATGCGGAAGATCGAGCTTGCCTTGAAGGTATCCGTCAGGATTCTGCTTGCGTGAACGATCAATTCATTTCCGATCTCATGCCCATAGGTGTCGTTGGTTTGCTTCAGATTGTTGATGTCCGCCACGATGACGCCGAAGGGAGGATTGCCAAGATTGATCTCCTTGTTGATCTCCTCGATCGCCTCGGTATATGCCGTGCTGTTTTTAATGCCCGTCAAAGAATCTCTGTATGCCAGCGCGTTGATATAGGAGGAATACTCACGGATCTTTTCGTAGGTCTCGCTCAAAACGCGTGACAGCACACCGACCTCGTCGTTGGACTCAACGATCAAGTCCACGCTCTGTACGCTCGAAGAGATATTTTTCGCTACGGAGGTCAATTTTTTCAGCGGTGCAACGATTCTGTGCGTCACCCAGAAGGTATACAGGATCGCCAACACAAGCACTACAAAAAATGCTGCCGTAATGTAGGTAAGCATGGGGCGTATTCCGCTTTGGATATCCTTATAAGCGACACGCAGTTCAAGACTCATACCGTTAACCAACGGCGTCGCGGCCTGCGTATACTTGCCCTTAAATTCCGTTTCTTCCGACGAATTGTAGTAAATGCTTTGATCGGCATCCATCAAAAGCACGGAGCCATACTCATACAGCGCGATCTGATTGACACGGTCCAAAAGATAGTCAAACTTCATGTTAAAGCCCAGAAGACCGATAAAGGTCTCCTCGCTGTATATGGGCAGAATATAGGAAATGACCGACTCTCCCGTGAAGCGGCTGGAGTGCGGCTCGACCCACTCACCGACGGCACTACCGCTGTAGTTGGAATACCATATCAGATCCTCCTCTGTCAAAATAGACAGACCGGAAAACTGCTCCGCGGAAAGCTCATGCAGCTTGCCACCCGCCTCAAATTGAGAATAAAAGCCGCTTGTTTTTCCCGTCAAAGCCGGTGAGAAGCAAATATAGTAAGAGTACACGCCGGCGGTATTGGCGGCGATCTCATCAAACAAATGACGAACGCCTTGTGTGTATGCTGCAAGATATTCCGCATCCGCCAGCGCTTGCGGACTCTCCAGCTTGTGTGCCGCATAGTGCTCGGTGATCGCTGCGGATTTCATAAAATCGTTGAGCATATCATTGATCAGCGCGGCTTCCTTTTGAGAAACGTTATTCAATATACGATCCGCGTCCTTGTGCATGATCTCGTGCGTGATACTCAGCGCGATGGTCGTGACAATGGCGGTTATGACAATAAGTGCGGTAATGACGACAAATAAAATTTTGCTCTGTATTGTTTTCATTGTGTCCTTTGGTCCTTATAGCAATAATATATTTTCACACCGGGTCATTTGGCGTAGAGACCTCGGTCAATATGCGGTGATATCCTTCCAGTCGCACCATGTCACCGGAATCCTGCGTGCGGATACCACTGCTGCGCACGGTAAGCTCACCGATGGTCGGATGAATCCAGCGATATTCGCCCTGCACAGCTTTCCTCTCAGTCATCAACAAGCGGAAAGCTTCCTCAACGTAGGCACGATCCGACAGCGGAATACGGCTGTACCAAAAGTCGTAGCACTCTGCGGGGGACAGCTTTTCTTCAAGTCCGAGCAGCCGCTCCATGACAGGGTCTGCGTGCATCTCGCAGCGTCGGTTCTTCGCGTCGATCCGAACGATCCACAAACCAATATCATTTTCACGCAGAATATTCTCCGCGTCAAAGTGGATGGCGCCAAACTGCTCCTTGAAGCGTTGGATCTCGTCGATAGCATGCATTCTCGTCTGATAAGACACCGATGTGGGATGCATATACTTCTGCTCGATTTCCTCAACAGTACACGGCTTATCAAACAGATAGCCCTGGAAAAAGTCCGCCTGCAGCGGCTCCAGAATGGAAAGCTCCTTGATCGTTTCCACGCCTTCACAGCAGGCATGGATCAAATTGATCTTGGCGAACTCAATGATGTTGCTGATCAGACGATAGTTGTAGGTATTCTGCTCAATCTCATTGACAAAGCTGCGGTCGATCTTGATCTCGTTGACGTCCAGCTGCTTCAGATAGCCCAGGTTGGAATATCCCGTTCCGAAATCGTCGATAGAAAAACGAACGCCATAGGACTTGATATATTTGATATGGTTAAAATACTGCGGATTTTGGTTGAGCTGCACCGACTCAGTCAGCTCGACCGTCAGCGCACTGCCGGGCAGATCTACCGCACGGAGCGCATCGATGATCTTTTCGCCCAGCCTCGGATCATGAAACTGCACCGAGGAAAAATTCACCGAGATCTGAAGCCCGGGAATGCTTTCTCTCCACGCCTTGCATTGTGCCAGCGCCGTGCTAAGCACCCACATACCCACAGGGTCGATCAAGCCGGACTGCTCCAGGATGGGAATAAACTCGTCCGGGAACACGCGGCCGCGTTTGGGAGAGTTGTAGCGGAGCAATGCCTCAACGCCGTAAAGCTCGTAGGTTCCGCTCTTGATCTGCGGCTGATAGTAGACCTCAAAGCCGCAAAAATCGTTTTGTACACTCTCCTTGAGCTCCTCCAGCAGCGTCAGCTCACTGATCTTCTGCTCAATTTCATTCGCGGAGAAAAAGACCACGCCGCCGATCGCATTTTGCATCGCGCCCTGCAGCGTGATGCTTGCAGAGTCGATCAGCTGCGATATGCCGCTGAAAATGGTATGATTGATCGGAACGGCACCCGCCACAAGTGAGCACTTCTCCTGCATCTGATCGCAGATCTTGTCGTATATCTGCTCTACCGTCGCGCTCTCGCATTCACAGATGATCACTGCAAAATTGTTGTTATCAATGTGATAGGACTCCTCGATACAATCAATGCCCTCAAGCACGTCTGCCATGTCGCACAGCAGCTGATCGCCGAAATCTCTGCCGTAGGTGAGATTGATGCCGGTCAGCGTCGGAATGCCCAGCAACATCAGCCATCCCTTGCCAAGCTGCAGGCGGGTCTTCAGATCCTCGCGCAGCTTGGTCTTGTTCCAAAGACCGGTCAGCGGGTTGTAGAGATGGCGCAAGGCCTCCTCGGAAAGGCGTCCGATCATCAGATGCGGCGCGCCATCCTCGTCATGCAGCACCTTTCCGCGGGAGTTGACCCAAACGGTCTCGCCGCGGACGTTGAACATACGGAAGTTAAGATCGTGCGCATCCTTAGTACCACAGCGGATGTTCTCAAGGTCTGCACAAAGCGCAGCGCGATCCGACGGATGCACGATCGAGAGGACCTCCTCAACGGCGTGCTCCTGCTCTTCCTTTTCGTTCACCCGAAACACATCGTGGATCGGACCGAAAAACTCCAGTCGGTTGCTCGGAATGTCAAACGTATACAGAAAATCGTCTGTTGTTTGATTGATGGCCTCCAGATACGTCCTGATCGAGGACGAATCCTTGATGGCTTTTAATAATTTATCCATGGTACTCTCCATTGTACTGGATCAGTGTGGAATCCTCCACACCGTCGATTGCTCGAATTTTCTCCATAAAGAAGGTGTCGTTATTTTTGCAGAAGACCTCGATGGCCATCTCGGTCTTGTCCTTTCTCAGCGTCTTGGACTTGATAAAATACTTGATCTTACCCAGGGCGCGGATGACGTTGTCCCCCGCCTCATCGCCCAGATAATGTACGACGAGAATATAGATTCTGCCCTTCTGCTGCTTATGATAAAACAGAACGATCATAAGCGTCATGACCACGGCAGCAACCGCAACCAAAACGTACATGCGTGCTCCGGAGGTGATTCCCGCTGTGATTGCCCAGAACAGATACAAAAGATCCAAAGGATCCTTGATCGCCGTACGGAAACGAACAATAGACAACGCACCGACCATACCAAGAGAAATCACGATATTGGTGCTGATCGCCAAGGTAACCATGGCAGTCAATACGGTCATGCCGACAAGCGTGATCGCAAAGCTGCGGGAATAGATAACACCCGTGTAGAACTTCTGATATACAAAGTAGATCACCGCACCCATGATCAATGCCGTCAAAAGTCCCAGCGCGGCACTTGTCATGCTGACACCGTCAAAGACACCCGACTCCAGAATGGAATTTTTAATAAAATCTTGTACGCTCATGTTCTTCCTCCAATTTAATTTTCATACCAGTATTTGAAGCTGTTCATATATTCCGTTTTTTCGTAGCAGAGCACGTATTTGGACACCGCCGTAAATTCAGACGCCCTGTCCGGCAACACGTCGCGGACAAAACGAGGCAAAAACTCGGTGTATTTGACCTCCATGACGCACTTCCCCGGCTCCAGCACAGGCAGCGTCGGAAGCGTATCGTCAAAGATATCAAAGCTGCCCACCGCAGCACGCACATCCATATCGAAGGTAATGCGCACCGTGCCGGCGTCCAGGATCCATGGCTGGCGATCATAATCAACGATGGTGCGCGGACGCATCACATGGCTCATGCATTCCACGTAAAATTCGCGGCAGAGTGAATACGGACTGTGAAGGAGAAATTCGTAATCTCCCTCAAGAATTTTGTAGACCTCATCTCGCGTCAGCGTCGCCGCTTCCTTAAAAATGTAGCTGCCAAACTTCTTTTTTCGCTCCAGCTTGATGCTCTTGTCCGAGCAGTTGTAGATGCGGATGCGATACTTTTTTCTCTCCAGCACGCCTGCATCCTTTTCTTCATATGCCGTGTTGAAATAGTCATCGAAGTACAGGCTGCGGATCATATATCCGCCGTCTCGCGCATTCTTATCCAAGGTAAGAAAGGGCGACAGCCTTTGGCAGATCAGCTCCTTTTGCGCCGTATCGATGAGGTATTTCCACTCATGCCTGTATTTTTCAGTCTTCGACATAAACATCCTCCACGATCTCTCCCGATGCGGTGACGTAGATACACTTGGTACCGTAGATCTTGCCCTTCGCTGTCACATAGCTGTCAAAGGCTGTCTGTGTCTGTCCACCGGCATCCGTGGCAACGACACGAATGAAGTACTGCCCCGTCTCTTCGGGCACGGTAAACGTCACACCGGGCACCTTGAGCCCCGTCTCTCGGACGATCGGATTTGCGAAGGTATAGTCTCTTGCCAATTCAAATGTGTACGTCACCTGCTCAACGTCAAAGGTGTACGCAGCTTCCCACTCCAAGGAGGCCGTATTTCCGTTACGCATGGGAACACCAATATAGTACGGCATCGGCTTGGCATACGACTCATAGTATCTGCGGTAATTGTCCTTGACCTCCTCGATCAACGCCCGAGCCACAATGTCATACTGATCTGCCGTGATCGGCATGGCAAGAGCATCTCTTCCTACGAACAGCTGCGGCTTGAGCAACGTAGCATACGACTTTACATAGGATTCCAGACGACCATCCGTCAGCTTTTTGTAAAGCACCTCGATCGCCTCCGTCAGCTTGGTGCGATACTCCTCGGATTGCAGGCAGCGGCGGAAAAATATGTTGCCCCAATAGTTGCTCACACCCTCTTCCCATTCGCTATAGTCGCTTCTGCCAAGCAGCTCATGCTCGGCACGCTTGAAAGCGCCGTCAAGGTCCCACGCCAGAATATACCATCTCTCACTGTTGAGCGGACTGTACATATAAAAGTTTCTGCTCTGCGTATCGACGTTACCGGTCAGCAGCTGGTACGCCATCC
>JAFTSR010000217.1 GCA_017467225.1 Clostridia bacterium
CTGCCGACCTTCGACGTTTCCGACGTTCTTGACGGCAAGTACGAGGTATCCTTCTTCGGCATGCCGGTGTACGAGCTTACCTTCAATCCCATTGCGGCAGACGGTACGGCAGGTACCCTCACCGTTGTGGATAACAACAATACCGGCTGGACGGGTACGTACGATTACCTGTACGCAGGCGGCGAGCTGACCTACTCCAACGCTGACGGCGTAGCGGCAATTCCGTTCTATCTGGATAGTGCTCTTGGCACCTTCAGTTGGAATAACATGCCCTCCTTCACCGTGACCCACACCGAGGCTTCGGGCCCCGTGGCCAGTGATGAGCTCAGCGGCACCTATAACGTCAACTTCCTGATGGAGGGTCTGTACGTTCTGACCTTTGACAACGGTACTTTGATCGTTGTGGATAACAATACCACTCAGTACACCGGTACTTACACCTACACCGGCTCTCCCGCTACCGGCATGACCATTCTCAATGAGGACGGTACCGAGAGCGACATCATCATTGGCGTTGGTCTGGACGGCAATCCTACCTTCCAGTGCAGCGGTATGACGATTGCACAGCCGCTGGTTCAGGTTGATGGTGAGCCGGGCGGCGAGGATGAGCCTGCAGAAGGTCCCGACGGCGAGTACGTCGTAGACTTCTACGGTACGATCCTGTATACGCTGACCTTTGACAACGGCATGCTGACGGTTGTAGACGATAATGCAAATCTGCGCGGTGGTTTCTATACCTATGAGGTTAACGCTGAGGGCGGCATCGACGTTTATTTGGACGGTGAGCTGACGACGGACATCGTTATCGGCGTTTCCTACGACGGCAGCTACACCTTCCAGTGCCCCGAACTGATGGTGGCCCAGCCTCTGGTTCCCAGCTCGGGTGGTGACATCGGCGGTGGCGAGACCTCGGACCAGCTGACGGTCGGCGACAACGCCGTCCTGGTTGAAAACGGCTGGATGGGCACCTACATGACCTTCACGGCTCCTGCGACCGGCAACTTCACGCTGGCTCCCGCCATCGGTGAAAATAACGCGGTCGTTATCATTGAGGATACGTATATCTCGGAAATGGTTGACCTTCCTTATTCCTTCTATGCAATGGAAGGAGACGTATTGACCTTCCTTATCATGACGGAAAACTACGAGCCCGATACCGTTGACCTGACCATCACCCAGGAGGGTGGCTCGCAGGGCGGTGAACAGCCTGCGGATGGCGTTCTCGTTCTGGGTGAGAACAGCGTCTACGTTCAGGTGCTCAATTTCTGGCCTCAGCAGACTGAGATGACCTTCACGGCTCCCTGGGCAGGTACCTTTACGCTGTCCCTGGCGGCAGGTGAGTTCAATGCCGATATCTACGACGCACTCGGCAACTGGATCGAAAATATTCCCTATACCTTCACCCTGGAAGCAGGCGAGAGCATCGTCTTCTACTTTGCATCGCTTGACTTTATGATCGAAGAGGATTACATTGACGTCGTGATCTCCGAGGGCGAAGCCCCCCCTGAAGAACCCGGTGCAGCGCTTGTTCTTGGTGAGAACAGTGTTTACGTTACGGTCACCAACTTCTTCCAGGATCAGACCAAGGTCACCTTTACCGCTCCTTTCGCAGGAACCTTTACCATTGCTTGGGCAGATGGTGAAACCAACGGCGACCTGTACGACAGCTATGCCGAGTGGATCGAGAACATGCCTTATACCTTCTACCTGGAAGCAGGCGAGTCCCTCAACTTCTACGTTCAGTCGGCAGATTTTATGATCGAGGCTGACTTTATTGAGATCGTGATTTTTGAGGGCGTCCCCGTTGAGGAGCCCGGCGTGGAGCTCGTCCCCGGCGAGAACAGCGTTTACGTTACGGTCACCAATTTCTTCCAGGATCAGACCAAGGTCACCTTTACCGCTCCCGTGTCGGCTACCTATACCGTTTCTTTTGCAGATGGTGAGACGAACGGTGACTTGTACGATGCATTCGGCGATTGGGTTGAGGTTATGCCTTATACCTTCTATCTGGAAGCAGGCGAGTCCCTCAGCTTCTATGTTCAGTCCAAGGATTGGGAGATCGCAGAGGATTACATTGAGATCGTGATCATTGGTGAGGAAGAGCAGGACGGGAAGACCGAGCCCGATGCGCTTGACGGCGAGTATCAAGTGGATTTTTTCGGTCAGGTGCTGTATAAGCTGACGTTCAGCGGCAATGTCCTGAACATCGAGGATAACAACGGCAAGGATTATACCGGCACGTACACCTACGAGATCGGAGCTGACGGCAGCATCCTCGTTTACAAGGATGGCGAACTGACCTTGGATATTCTGCTCGCTGTTGCTCCCGACGGAAGCTACACCTTCCAGTGCCCCCCTTTGAAGATTCCGCAGACGCTGATCAAGGTAGAAGAGAATGAGGGTGACGACGAAACCGTTAACGAGTTGGCGCTTGGCGACAATGCAATCAAGGTAACCAATGGTTGGAACGGTATTACGATTCCTTTCACTGCACCCGTTACCGGTAAGTATTTCCTGGCTCCCGCTGAGGGCGAGTTGAATGCTTGCATAATCATTGAGGATATGTACGGCACTGAAATTTTGGCGCTGAACGCTCCTTACGTGTTTGAAATGACGGCAGGAGAAACCAGATCTTTTATCGTAGCAACCCAGAATTATAATGCGGATACGATCAATCTGGTGATTTCGCAGTAATCTCCCATATTCGGTAAATTAAGATAACTAAAGACAAGGGCACTGCATCGAAGGATGCGGTGCCTTTTGTGTCGGTTTGGCAAAAATATGGTGAGCGCTGTGTGCTTTTTGGCGGAAGGGCTTGCATTGTTTGATACTTTGTGATAAAATAAGATGTTCAATTGGATATTGATTGATTTTGGAGGAATAGAATGAAACGTATGAGTAAAATTGCGGTGGTCTTGCTTTCTCTTTGCATGGCGCTGACCACAATGCTCTTTATGGTCTCTTGCAAGCCGGACGAACCGACGAACGAGCCCTGCAAAACGCACGTGGATGCCAACGAGGACGGCAAGTGCGACGTTTGCGGTGCGGAGGTTGAGGTCGAGACGTGTGACGATCATATCGACACCGACGGCGATAACCTGTGCGAGATCTGCGGCGCGGTTTGCGTGCCCCCGCTGGATTGCACCATCGTGCTCAAGGATGAAAGTGGAAAGGCTATGGCCGGCATTTCGCTGACGCTTCGCGGCGAGGACAGCATGACAGTGGAAGGTGTGACCGATGCGCAGGGTGTGATCGCGCAGGCCATCGTCCCCGGCAAATATACCGTGAATTTTGAGGGACTGGCCGAGGGCTGGTACGTTGAGGGCAACGCTTCTGTAATCGAAATTGCCGAGGGCGCGGTCAACTTTGACTTCGTTGCGATCGACAACAACCCCGACGGCTCGGAGGAAAAGCCCTATTATGTTGGCGATGATAGCGTGAGTCTGACCTTCCCCGCGGGCGTGACCTACAACTGCTTCACCCGCGGTACGAGCAGCCGTTATCTGGTGATCGAAAACGCCAACGCTAAGGTGAACTACGATGGTAAGGATTACCTGCCCGAGAACGGCGTGATCAGAATTCTGGTCGCAGGCGCGGCGGATACCAATTCCACCATGCCCTTTACCGTGACCAATACGGCCGAGGGGGAGAACACCATTGCCATTCGCTTTGAGTCGCTGCCCGGCACGCAGGATAATCCCTATCGCGCCGAGCTTGGACAGTCGCTGACGGCCAACGTTCCTGCAGAGGGTGCCGTTTACTATAGCTTCACGGCGCAGAAGGACGGTTATCTGGTGCTGACGAGCGAAACGGAATCCAACAATATTATGATGTATAATCTGACCAGCTACGTCGTCACCGGCTACACCGACGGCGGCAAGTCCGTTTGTATTTCGGTTGCGGCAGGCGACGTGGTATCCATTACGGTCTCCACCAAGGCGGCTGAGGAGGTCAACCCCGTGGAGTTCAAGCTGGAGCTGTACAGCGGCACGGCAGAGGATCCGATCCCCGTCTTTGGAAATGGCTCGGTTCGCCTGGCGGCCAACGGCTCGGTTGCTTTGGTATATCGCGGTGAAGGCAAGACCATGAGCATTCCTGCCGACGGCGTGAGTTTGGCGCTGAACGGCGCCGCGCAGGAGATCACGGGCGGCAGCTACATTTTCACGGTCGCTGACGGTGACGTGATCGCGCTGACCAATACGACGGGTGAGCGTGTCGATGCCGCATTTATCCTTTCCTGAAGCATAACGAAAGAATGCTGCCCTGTGTGAACAGGGTGGCATTCTTTTTTGTGAACAACTACTATATATTCCGCTTTTGGTCATAATGCACCACAAGAATTAGTGCGAAAAAGAGTAAAACATGGAAAAGAGCGAGAGATAGGCTATTGACAATCAGCGCTTTTTCGTGTATACTATCATTGGCTTTGTATGACTGACGGATTTGCGGAGTACCGCATGGGAGTGCAAAGCAGCAATGCCGACCGTCTGGGCGATTCTTTTGAGTAAAGGAGAAACGTATGAAACACAACAATTGGCAAGGTTTCAAGGAAGGTGTCTGGCAGGAGGAAATTAACGTCCGTGATTTTATCCAGACAAACTACCGTGCGTACGAGGGCGACGACAGCTTTCTGTTAGGTCCGACCGACCGTACGAACGATTTGATGAAAAAGGTGCAGTCGCTGTTCGCACTGGAGCGCCAGTACGGCGGTGTGCTGGACATCGATACGGCTACCGTTTCGTCGCTGACGAGCTATACCCCCGGTTATATTGACAAAGCGAACGAGCTGATCGTGGGTCTTCAGACCAACCGCCCCTTAAAGCGCGGCGTCAATCCCTTTGGCGGTATGCGCATGGTGCGCAACGCCTGCGAGGCTTACGGCTACAAGCTCAGTCCCAAGGTAGAGGAGGAGTTCCGCTTCCGCACGACGCACAACGACGGCGTCTTCCGTGCCTATACGGATGAAATGCGCCAGGCGCGCAAGTGCCACGTCATCACGGGTCTGCCCGACGCTTACGGCCGCGGCAGAATCATCGGTGACTATCGCCGCGTCGCGCTGTACGGTGTCGACCGTCTGATCGAGGGCAAAAAGCTGGACAAGGCCAAGCTGGCCGACGGCGATTTTGATGCCGAGCATATCCGCTTGGACGAGGAGGTCGCCAAGCAGATCGCCTTCCTGGGTTATATGAAGGAAATGGCGGCGATGTACGGCTACGATATCAGCCAGCCCGCCAAGGACACCCGCGAGGCGATTCAGTGGACCTATTTTGCCTATCTGGCATCCATCAAGGAGCAAAACGGCGCCGCCATGTCGCTGGGCCGTGTCAGCACCTTCTTTGATATTTACATTGAGCGCGATCTGGCAAACGGCACGCTGACCGAGTCGGGCGCGCAGGAGCTGATGGACGATTTCGTCATCAAGCTTCGCATGGCGCGTCATTTGCGCACCCCCGAATATAACGAGCTGTTCGGCGGCGACCCCATGTGGATCACCGAGGCCGTCGGCGGCATGGGTGAGGATGGAAGAACGCTGGTCACCAAATCCAGCTTCCGTATGCTTAACACGCTGTATACGCTGGGCTCCTCCCCCGAGCCCAATCTGACGGTGCTGTGGTCGAACGATCTGCCCGCGCCCTTCAAGGCGTTTTGTGCCAAGGTGTCGGTCGATACCGACTCCATTCAGTACGAAAACGACGATATCATGCGTCCCATCTACGGTGACGATTACGCCATCGCCTGCTGTGTATCGGCCATGAAGCTGGGCAAGCAGATGCAGTTCTTTGGTGCCCGTTGTAACCTGGCAAAGCTGCTCCTGATCGCCATCAACGGCGGCTACGACACGACGAGCGGTCTTCACATCGGCCCCCAGATGCCCGTACTGGATATGGACAAGCTGGACTACGACGCGGTCGTTGCCCGTTTTGATATCTATCTGGCGTGGTTGTCCAAGTTGTACGTCAACACCATGAACATCATTCACTACATGCACGACAAGTATGCGTATGAAAAGACGCAGATGGCCTTGCATGATACCTCGGTCGAGCGCTTTATGGCGTTTGGTATCGCGGGACTTTCGGTCGTGGCCGACTCGTTCAGTGCCATCAAGTACGCGAGCGTCCGTCCCATCAAGGACGAGCAGGGCTTTATCGTCGATTTCAATACCGAGGGTGAATTCCCGACCTACGGCAACGACGACGATCGCGTCGACCTGATCGCCAAGGAACTGACCCACAAGACCATCACCGAGCTGCGTAAGACGCCTACCTACCGCAAGGCGATCCATACGCTGTCGGTGCTGACCATCAC
>JAFTSR010000218.1 GCA_017467225.1 Clostridia bacterium
ATTCGGTTGAGCCAGCACATCGGCGCGCCGTCGGTGCCTCAGGTATCTGTGGGTAATCCCGTCAGCGCAGGACAGATGATCGCATCCCCTGCGGGAGGTCTGTCAGTCGCGCAGCACGCCTCGATCGACGGCACGGTAGTTGCCGTTGACGCCAACCGCATCGTCATTGAAGCGATGCGCTGAAGAAAGGTTGGAAGCATATGTACCAAGCTATTGGAGTTATAGAATTGAAAAGCATTGCCAAGGGTATTGAGGCTTGCGATCTGGCGCTCAAGAGCGCAGGCATCCGCCTGGTTTCCTCGCATCCTTCCTGCCCCGGCAAGTATGAAATCATTATCACCGGCACCATTTCGAACGTGTCTGCGTCCATTGACGTCGTTCGTTCGCGGTTCAGCGCATCCCTGATCGACACCTCGATCATGGGTCGCATTGATCAGACCGTGATCACGGCGCTGTTTGGAACACAGGCAGTCAAAAAGAGCGGTAGCGTCGGCGTGATCGAGACCTTCTCAGCCGCCAGCGCCATCAAGGCCGCGGATATTGCCGTCAAAACGGCAAAGGTTGATATCTACGATCTGCGCATCTCGCGCGGCATGGGTGGTAAGGGCATCGTCATTATGACCGGTGACGTCGGTGACGTGAGCGCAGCCGTTGAGGCAGGCGCAAAGCATGCGGCAGATCAAGGTCTGCTTGGCAATACCACCGTCATTCCCGCACCGCACAAGGAACTTTGGGAGCAACTGTAAGCTATGGATAACAATAATAAGATCAGCCTGGATCAGATGCACGATAAAATGCGTATCGTGCAGGAGCTGGTTCCCGGCAGACAGATCACCTTGGCACACATTATCGCCAATCCGGGTGATATTTTGTACCGCAAGCTGGGTCTTGACCCTGCGGTCGATCATACCAAATCGGCCATCGGCGTGCTGACCATCAGCCCGCACGAGACGGCTATCATCGCGGCAGATATCGCCATCAAATCCTCGGCGGCAGAGCTTGGCTTTGTCGACCGTTTCAGCGGCACGCTGATCCTGACCGGCACCGTCTCGGCGGTGGAGGCTTCCTTTGAAGCCATTGCCACCTACGTGCGAGACAAGCTGGGCTTTACAGTGTGCAACGTCACGCGCACATAATCGAGGCGGACTGTGAAAAAACTGATACTGATGGGGCGCGTCGCAGCGGGAAAGACCACGCTGATGCAGCGTCTCAAGGGAGAGCAGATCTCCTACTGCAAAACACAATACGTTTATTATACCGATACCATCATCGACACCCCCGGTGAGTACACAGAAAACGGTGAGCTTGCCGCGGCGCTGGCGCTGTATACCTACGAAGCGGATATTGTCGGTCTTCTGATCGCTTCCGATTATCCCTACAATCCCTTCCCACCCTGCTGCACCTCGTCGTGCAACCGTGAGGTGATCGGACTTGTGACGGGCATCGACAAGCCGGACGGAAACCCCGATCGCGTGGAAAATTGGCTGCGGCTGGCTGGCTGCAAGACGGTGTTCCGCATCAGCTCGTACACGGGTGAAGGTATTCGGGATGTCATAGCCTACCTGGACGACGGCACAGGCGTGCCCGTTACGTCCGACAACTCCAACGCAAGGGAGGGTCAACCGATAACATGAGTAAAACCAAAGTCATTTGCTTTGCTAACAACAAGGGCGGCAGCGGAAAATCCACCACCTGCTACAACGTTGGCTACAATCTCTCGCAAATGGGCAAGAGAGTGCTCTTGATCGACGGCTATATGCAGCTCAATCTGACGCTGTCCTTCTTCCCGGAGGATCAGGCGCTCGGATTTGTCCAGAGCGGCAGCAATCTGTACACCGCCATCAAGGAGCAGAAGTCCTTGCAGGATTACATCGTCAAAACGCCGTACGAGGGTGTGGATATCATCCCGTCCTCGACGCTGATGAGCTCGATCGAATA
>JAFTSR010000219.1 GCA_017467225.1 Clostridia bacterium
ACCGGCTGTAAATATAATCTTGCCGAGCAAACACGCTACTGGTCATTTATTGCCAAATGGCGAGCTATGGCAGAGAGAGGCGAATTTGGAAAGATCTACTATGCGGAAGGTGAATATCTGCACTACGAACCCCAATGGGATTATTTCCGCAACAAGAAGACAGGCCACCATGTCTGGACGTGCGATCCTTCCTATGATCAAAACCCCGAGTATGAGCGCACGTGGCGCTACTATACCTTTGGAAATCCCATTTTCTATTTGCCGCACGAGCTGTCGCCGCTCTTGTCCATTACGGGCGGTCGTATCGAGTCAGTCAGCTGTCTTGGAACCGAAAAAGGCGGCTCGCACACCAAGGGCTTTGACGTCCGCGACCTTGAGTGCGCGCTGATGCAAAACTCCAACGGCTCTATTTTTAGCCTGCGTGCCGGCTTCAACGCGCCCTACGGTCATAAGAGAGAGACGGGAGCACACTGGTATCAGATCAAGGGCACCGAAAAGACGGTGGAATGGGCTCGCTCCGAGTTGGATATGCCCAAGGAATTTATCCCCGGACAGGGATGGATCAATCACGAGGATTGGGGCTGTGCCGATCCTGATGCAGAGGAAATGTTCCGCAATGCTGCGCACGGCGGTGCGGACATGTATCCAATCCACTATTTCGTTGACGCCATTCTGAATGACAAAACACCGCCTATGGACGTTTATCGCGCCGTCGAAACGGCCGCTCCCGCTATTCTGGCAGCTAAATCTGCCGAAATGGGTGGCATCAAGCTGGACGTTCCCGACTTCCGCGCGTGATTTGAGGAAGCAATATGCCCCTTACCATACTTATTCTGTCCCTCTGCATTCTTTCCTCCGGATTTGCGGGGAATATTTACAAAAAGCTATCCGCGAACAGTGACAGCCTTGCCGCGTCCCTGACCATGCCGTCGCTTTGGTTTGTCATGCTAGCTGTCTTTTTCGGCATCCTATCGGCATTGACCGGTGAGATACCCGACATCACCGCCGTTCCGATCAGCGTTTTGGGTGGTGCTGGCATTGCCACGGCTTCATTCATTCTGATCGAATCAATGAAGAAGGTGTCGCTCTCTATCTCGCTGATCATCATGAATTTGAACTTCATCATTCCTGTCATTCTTTCCGCGATCTTTTTGAAGGTCCCTGCAGCGCCTCTGCAGCTGGCGGGTATGCTGCTGTCCATTACGGTCATCGTGTTGCTGAACGTCACGCCGTCGGCCGCGGCTATCGGTGAAAAGCCCAAGAAAACGGCGATTCTTTTGCCGCTTGTGGCCTGCATTGCCAACGGTCTGGTCAACTTCTGCATCACCGTCAACGGAAATCACGGCTCACCCCCTATGTTTTTCTTTGCCGTCATGTATGGCAGCGGTGCGTTAAGCTGTCTTGCGGCGGGCTTTGTCGTTCATCGTGTACGCGGAGTCCGAGGCTTCCCGATCGCCAAGCCTGCCTTCAAAGCCGCCCTGCCCTCCATCGCCCTGCTCGGTCTTTGCAACGGCGTTTGCTTTTACACCGAGCGCCTTTTGGCACAGGGGCGCATGAACCCTGCCGCGCTGTTCACTACCGTGACCTGCGCCTCCATCGCCCTCTCGCTCGTGATCGGATTTTTATTCCAAGGAGATAAGCTAACCAAGAAAAGCGTGATCTCCATGGTCTTTTGCGTGATCGCCATTCTGTGCCAGCACAGCGGAATTTCGTGATGAAAATGAGTTTCTGTTCTCTTTTTGATAAAAAATGAAAGGAGCTGCCTATGCTATATTATGTGATTGATCCCACGCTTCGCGCCGCGCGCAACGCCGTCGGTGAGGACTATACACCTGCGTACATCCCTGCCATGCTTGCGTTCATGGGCATGTCAGGTCAGGAGATCACGCCCGATACACTGCCCACTCTACAAAAAGAGGATGTCGTTCTTCTTGGCGCGGATGGCTTCGGGGACTTGAAC
>JAFTSR010000220.1 GCA_017467225.1 Clostridia bacterium
ATGACGCGCGTGAAGTTGTAGTCACGGTAATCGTCAGGGGAGGTACCTGTGAGACGGAGAATGTTCAGATAGTCGGTGTTAACGCTATTCAGAATGTTCTGAATCTCGTTGATAACGGAAGCCATGCTACCCAGAGTAACCTCCAGCTGCAGCGTGTACTCAACGCCCTCAACCAGATAGAACTCATAGTTGATCTGCTCACCGTTAGCATCGACAGCGCCGTCAACGACACCGGAGGACTGCCAGTAGGAAGAGTAGTTGAAGCGAGCGGCTGCAGCCTCAAGGAAGGGATAACCGTCATAGTAGCCCTTATCGCCCTCAGCCAGACCGTCGCTGAACAACTTGATGGCACGGCTGACAAACAGACCGTCGAGGACGTTCTGCTTGTAGCGGAAGTCGAAGGAATACAAACCGGTCGAATCCACCTTAAACTTGTACGTGATGGTCTGACCAACCGTTTCCCACTTACCCTGACTCTCACTACCGATGATGTTAAGAAGCGTACGGGAAGTATCCACAGGAGAAGTAGCAGCCGATGCACGATCCTCAGAAGGAGTGATGGTGTTGGTTGCCGTGGTAGAGGTGTACTCTGCCTCGAGCTTCAGGACAGTCTCGCCCTTGGGAGCGCCTGCAAACTGAGCAATGTACTCCTCATAGGTAATGATATCCTCAACGGGATACAGCTCGATCTTAGAGATTGCCATTGCCTCGTTGACACCCTTGAGGGTCAGCGTAACGTCACCGTTGGCATCCGGCTCAATGATGAAGCGGAAAGCGTCGGTGTAGAAGCCCTGGCTATCGCACAGCTCATAGAAGCACCATGCGGGAGACTGAACAGCAGTGGGACGCAGCTCGTTCATCTCCAGGTCGGTGGTCATAAAGCGAACACCGAGCGTGTCATTCAAATAGGTAGAGACCTCTGCCGTCCAAACCGAGGGAGCGTCAAAGATCACATAGGCTCCATCCTCGCGGTCTTCCTTTACCGCAACGATGCCAAGAGCACTTGCCTCGGACATATAGGTCTCAGCGCTCTCACCCTTGGGAACCTTAAACTCGCCCTTATCATATACATTGGTCCAAACCTTTGCAAAGGTAAGAGCACGGGACTCCTTGAACGCAGCGCTACCGTTGATGTAGAACTCACGCTCAATAGGAGCGGATTTGCCCACGATCGGATAATAATACACGCGAGCACTGTAAAGACCGGGAGCAACGCCGCTCTTGGTAAAGCTGACCTTGCCGTCGCCGGGGGTGTAAAGACAGGACTTGCCCTCGAACTCACCCTTGTAAATACCCATGATGTTGCCGTCGTTGGTCGTATCACCATCCGTCAGGATAGCATACTCATCGGCAGTCAACCACTCCAGGGTCGTGTTTTCCTCATCGAGATCCTCGATGGCATCGAATACCACTGTTTTGTCAGGTGTTGCGTACTGACTAAACATCTTCTGGTACTCAGTGTACGAAATTGACTCGAGCTCTTCCTTGTAATCAGCAATCGTCTTTTCTGTGACGGTGTTGAACTCAACCTCGTCGCTCTGCGCTGCGGAAACCGAAACAATGCCGGCTCCGAGTACAAACGTCAAGGCGAGCAAGAAAGAAACCACTCTTTGAAATTTCGCTTTTCTCATGTAACTTTCCTCCTACAAGATTTTCACAAAGCGCATGGAAACGTGCGCTTTGCGGTTGGGTGCGCTCCCACAAATGCCGGATTCCCGCCGATATTCCGTCCCGGATAGAGACGGCGGCAGGATCGCTTTTCCCCCATTATATATCTGCGCGCGCTTACGGCAGAGCAAACGGAGAGAACGGGCAGACGCAGTTGTCCCGACTGCGCAAGACCGTTCAAGCATGGGAACGCCACCGGTCACCGACCCGGAAGTCGGCATTATTGTGGATTACAGGCGTCACTCCCGCACCCGGAAGCGCCCTGTTCCTCACGGCTTCAGAGCCATTCGCACCGTTTGCATAGCAAAAAGTGCAAAAAGCCCCAAATTGAGATGCTAATATGATACCACAACGAGGCGCATCTGTCAAGAGATTGAACACAGGGAAAATTTTATGTGACGGCTTCTGAAACATGCCTTTTTCACAAAGGACCGTCGCTCCCCCGTTTTTTGATCCCTCAGAGCGCCAAAAATAATCTACATTGCAAATATGCACAAATGCTTTTGGTAAATTATTTTTACTATTTCAAGATTTTTTGCTCGGTTTTTTCAATTTTCAGCCCATTACATGACGATTTTCAAACGTTTCCTCTTTCAAAGGCGAAATGATGTAAATTCGTTTTACCCGTTTTCCTCATTATTTGTTGCGATCGCAACGTTTTTGCCAATATTCGCAATGGGCAAGTTGCACAATTTTCGACATAAAAATTCTACACCTAAAAATTTGAAAATTTTTTTTCGTTTTTCGACATCTTCCCCCTTCCCCTCGACCTTTTTATTTCTGTTTTTACCATTTATATCCTTATAATTACATTTTTATACATATTTTTTATTTCGTTCCAATTATTGATATCTGACAGCACCAACAACATCCAGGGAACGCAATTTTTCGATGCCCTCGCATGTCACGCGCAGCACCTTTTCAACCTCCTCGGACGTATTTTCCTCGCCAAGTGAGAAGCGAACGGCCGACATTGCCGTTTGTTCGTCTCGTCCCATGGCCGAAAGAACGCGCGACGGATGGTTTCCAGCCGCAGAACAAGCCGATCCGGGCGAAACACAGATGCCATGACGGTTCAGCCACAGCGTCAGCGCGCCGCCCGACACGCAATCGACCGATACGTTGACAATTCCTGGTAATTGCTGTGTATTTTCCGTCCAACCGTTGACCATGACTCCCCTGATTTGTCGCAATCCGTGCAGCAATTGGGCCGATAGTGCGGCCACACGTGCACACTTAGCCTCCCGCGCAGCGCACGTACGCTCTAACGCCACCGCCAGCCCCATCGCCAGCGCAACCGACTCGGTGCCGCTGCGTCTGCCATTCTCCTGTCCGCCGCCCGTCAAAAGCGGTGGCAGTTTGACGCCGCGGCGAATGTACAGAACGCCTATGCCGCGTGGTGCTCCCAATTTATGTCCGGAGACGGACAAAAAGTCCACCTCCAGCGCGTGCGCGTTGATTTGCTCAAAGACGGCTGACTGTACCGCATCGCACAGCAGCCGCGCACCTGCGGCATGCGTCATCTGTGCGACCTTTGCAATCGGCTGCACCACGCCCGTTTCGTGATTGGCGTGCATCAGCGTTACCAAAGAGACGCCGCCCTGATGTAAGCGCGCATACAAGGCGTCGGTGTCGATCACACCCGTGGCGAGCACCGGCAGTCGCACCACGTCTCTTCCCTGCCGCGCCAGTGCCTGTGTTGTCTCCCATACAGCCGGATGCTCCAGATCAGAGGTCAGAATGCTTCCCTCGCCCGATCCGCATCGCACGGCCCAATTGTCACTCTCGGTTCCGCCCGAGGTAAAGGTAATTTCTTCGGGATGTGCGCCAAGGCAGGCCGCTACTCGCTCTCGCGCCTCGTCCAAAGCACGTCGCGCGCGCACGCCTTCTATATATAAAGAAGACGGATTTCCATAAGCCTCTCCAAAATACGGCAGCATCGCCTCAAGCACCGTTGCATCGACGGCCACGCCTGCCGCGTGATCCATAAAAATTCGCTTTTCGTCCATGGAAAACCTCCCAAAATACTTCTGCCAACAGTTTACCACACTCTCGCCCATCCGTCAAGGGGATTTGATCAAAAAAGAAATGCATAACCCCCGACAGATTTTCAAGGTCTGTCGGGGGTAATTTATTCGATGCAGCAAAGCTTATACATCTATCTGCACAATTTCCGCATCGCCGATTTGAAAATGAGTTTCCTTATTCGTATAGGGGATATCATTTTCCAAGCACAGAATGATATTCATGACTCCACCGTGGGATACCAACAGTACGTTGTCGCCCCCAACCTGTTTTTTGAACTCATACCATGCGTCTCGGATACGATCAAAAAACTGCTTAGGGCTCTCACCTTCCGGCCATGCTTCTGTCCAACCAAGAGCATTCCAATATACTCCCGGATATTTTTTGACGGCTTCCGATTTCAGCATGCCGGCCAATCGTCCGTTATTGGATTCACGGAATTGAGGTAAATATATAATTTCCAAAGGAAGCGCACTCGCCACAATTTCAGCAGTTTCCTTGGCTCTGATTAAATCGCTGGAATATATTTTCGTAATGCCTTTATCGCGCAGCTTATCCTTTGCGTTATGCACTTGCTCCCTGCCCTTTTCCGTCAGTCCATAGGTGCTCCATCCGCCATAGCGGTCGGATGGGTCTGCACCGTGTCTCATCAAGTAAATCATTGTTTCACCTCGCTGATTGATCCTATAAACGATTTGCTCTAATGCTAATTTCTCTTTGCATTGCCGCGGCTTATCATCTTTCGATATCCAAGGGGCGACCGTTTCGGCGTAGCCGGAACATAATATTCTGAGCAGAGGCTGCCCGAGATGTCACGCCCCTTTGCGTTATTCAAATCTGCACGTCACCATACCGCATATCGCGAACCAGCTTTTGCATCGGTTCACCTGCCGGTGTCTGCCTTGCGCGATCCAAAAACGCCGCGCGCTCCGCCTCGCTCATTTTGGCGTACACCTCCATAGCGTGCATATCCCGTGCCACTGCCAGCATCAAATTCCGCGGCATTCCCGCATCTGCCTGCTCGCGCGCCTCATCCTCATCGATCATCCCACGCTCACCCGGTCTTAATTCTCTGTCTGCCATGTGCAAAGCCCTCATCTTTCAAGAATTTGTGCACATAGTATGCCACCCCGTGCGTCCTACCATGCGAACGTGCGGGGTGGTGATTTTTGTCATTCCATCTGCTCCAGTGCGACAGCGGTATCCAGTGCCAGCGTGATCATTTCATTCAGGCCCTCCTGGCGCTCCATCACAGGCAACTCCTCGCCCGTCAGAATGTGATTGGAAACGGTGCAGATCGCCAAAGCACGGCGACCAAAGTAAGCGGCATTCATATACAGCGCCGCGCCCTCCATCTCAACGGCCAGCACGCCCATGTGCGCCCAACCCTCGTTGATCTGACGCGCCCGATCTGCATCCACGGTGTAGTAGCGATCGGAGGACAGCAAATTGCCCACGTGGCAGCAAATACCGCGCTCACTCGCCATAGCGTGCGCAATGCGCAGCGCATCAAAATCCGCAATGGGAGCCATACGACCCTTGAGATCAAACATTTCCTCGTAAGAGGAGTCCGTGCAGCAGCCCATACCCAGTACGATCGAACGCGTGTGCACGTTTTCATGGATGGCGCCTGCCGTACCGACACGCAAAATAGTCTGCACGCCATAGTGCTTATACAGCTCGTAGGAATACAGCGCAATCGACGGCATGCCCATGCCGCTGGCCATCACGCTGACACGCACGCCCTTATAATAGCCTGTGTAGCCCTGAACGCCGCGCACGTTGTTGACCAGCACCGCATCGGTGAGAAAATTCTCAGCAATATACTTGGCACGCAGCGGGTCGCCCGGCATCAGTACGGTTTTACCAAAGTCACCTTTTTTTGCCGCGATGTGCGGCGTTGGACATGTCATCTCGGAATTACTCATGATCATTCTCCTTTTTATTTGATCTTGTCGATCTCTTTTGCGCAAAGAAATCGGATAATACGGCAGCGCATTCGCACGCCATTACCCCACTTTGGGCAGACAGCCGATGATTGAGCGGATAGGCGTCCATTTGGATAACGCTGCCACAAGCACCCGCCTTGGCGTCCTTGGCACCATAGACCACCCGCCCGATACGGGCGTTGATCAAAGCGCCGGCGCACATCGGGCAGGGCTCCAGCGTCACGTAAAGTGTGCAGTCGGACAGTCTCCAGCGGCCGAGATGGCGGCAAGCCTGCTCGACGCACAAAAGCTCCGCGTGTGCCGTTGCCAAGCTATCCGCCTCGCGCCGATTGCAGGCAGCGGCGATCACCTCGCCTTCCCGCACTATCACAGCACCGACCGGAACGTCTCCCGTTACCGTCGCTTCCCGGGCCTTTTGCAAGGCCAGCGCCATATACGATTGGTCGTTATGTTCCATCTTTCTGCCCTCTCTATCCGGCATAGACGTACTTCAAAGCCAGGGACAGCAGCCGTATCATCTGCCAGATAGCCATGACACAGAACAACGTCATCATAGGTGCAAAGAAGTATCGCACGCGATAATAGCGCGAGGGGGGCTGCCCTTTGGCCGCCTGCTCATCCCAGCGACCGTCAAAAACGGGTCGCCGCTCGCCGCGGCTTCGTGCCCTCTCGCCTTTAATAATCCAAAGCAGCAGCGCGACCAGGCCAAGACCGACGGTCAGCGCCTCCAGCACACCCCAGACGCGATTGGTGGTCGTCAGGTCCAGACGGTCAGCAATGATATTGTAGACAACCGTGGACAAATTGTTGAACAGATGCAGTAAAATCGGCACCCAGATGGATTTGGTTTCCAGGTACACAAGTGCCAGCACCACGCCGGCCACAGTCGTATAGAACAGCTGTCCGACGTTCTGATGCATCAGACCGAACAGCACC
>JAFTSR010000221.1 GCA_017467225.1 Clostridia bacterium
GATATCGCAGACGAGTTGTACTACGAGGATTACATCTACCGTGATTACGAGGCTATCGCTATTGACTTCTGCTCCTATAATCAGGATGCATACGGTATGCTTGCTCCCTTCGCTACGCTGTTCTCCGGCATCGTTGACGCTGAGATGAACCTGACCAGCAACTACACCGGCTACGCTAACGAGGAGTATGATGCTTTGATGGAGGCTGTCTACTATCTGACCTACTTCGATCAGATCACCTCCGCTGATTTCGCGTCCTTTGCAAACTACGCATCTGCCGAGGAGTTCCAGACTGTTCTGGACGCTTGCAGCGCTGTTTACGAGAAGTACGGTGTCAAGACCAGCAACGTTGCTGCCGGTCGCGCAACCCTTCTGAACGAGGCTGAGAAGATTCTCGTCGAGGATATGGCTATCATCCCTGTTGTCTTCAACAAGACGGCAACTCTGCAGGCTAAGGCCATCTCAAAGATTTCCTCTGATATGTTTGTCGCATACGATTTGCAGAACACCAAGCTGAAGGATTATGAGGAGTACGTCAAGAACTACGAGCAGGTTTACGCATTTAAGACCTTCTACAGATGCAGCTGCGGTCACGACAACGAGGCTGACTCCATGAGCTACAAGGAGAAGGAGTACCTGCTGACTGAGTGCAGCAAGTGTGGCAAGCCACTGACCACGAAGAACATCTTCGGTCTGTATCCCTTCTACCTGCGCAAGTCTGAGGCTGCTGCCGAGAACGCACAGTAATAATTCAAACACCAAAGGGGTCGGCTTTCACCGACCCCTTACTTTTGAAAAAGTGCCATCCACAGTCGTGGACGGCACCATTTTTTATTGTTGACGGAACATTTCCCTGATTTCGTCTCCTGAGAATACTTGCTCTTTGTCGCAGAAACGACACTGAATTTCCAGCTCGTCAGGCTTTCCCTCCTGCTTTTGTTCCTCCAAAAGCTCCAAAGCAGCCTTCTCACCGATAGCGCGAATAGCGCCCAGCATTCTCTCACGATTGCACTCGCAGCGATACTCGACCTCAAGCTCGTCAAAAATATCGTACGGAATGTCACGCAGCGCCAGATCTGCGATTTGCTGATCGGTCATGTCCGAATCAAACAGACGGGAAATATTAGAAAGCAGCGGAATGTTTTTCTCCAGCTGCGCGATGACCGCCTCATCAGCGAAGGGCAAAAGCTGTACCATCACGCCTCCGGCCGCACGACAACTGCCGTCGGTATCCACCAAGACGCCAAGAGCAAGCACGGTAGGAATTTGCTCACTGGTCGCATAGTAAGCGGCAATATCCTCCGCCACCTCGCCACTCTGCAACGGGATGGAGCCCACGTACGGCGTTTGGGCGCCGGTATCACGGACAACATGCAAAAGTCCCTTGCCAACAGCACCACCCACGTTGAGCTTGCCATCCGAGCGTGTCGGAAGATCAACAAGCGGATTCTGAATATAACCGCGAACGTTTCCGTAATAATCCGCGCTGGCGATCACCTTCCCCGCAGGGCCGTCGCCGTTCAACGTCACAGAAATAGCGTTATCCTTTTCGCCCAACATGCTTCCCATGACCGACGTCGCAGTCAGCAAGCGACCCAGCGTTGCCGTGGCAGTCGGCGTGGTGTGATGATACGAAATCGCCTGATTGACAATTTCGGTCGAACGGATGACATGAATGCGAGCGCTACCGTCCTGCGTCATGCCTCGTAAAATAGTCCCTTTTGACATAATAAATCAATCTTTCCTTTCTTGCGCTGCGCACGGCTTTTTACAGCGTGCGGCTATGTACCAGCGCGGTGTGTCGGGCGTCGGTGCGGAAAAATCGTAATCACTCCAAACACCCAAAAATTCAAAACCGGCATTCTCCAGCCAAATGCGCAGTTGCTCAAACGAATAGCATCGCTCCTTCTGATGCTCCTCTGCGCGGCAATAGCTGCCGTCCTCCTGCTCCTCAAACAGCGTCAGATAAAAATCACAGATGCCGCTCTCGCGATCGTACTGGTTTTGCCAACCACAGTAAACAGCGCGCGTGTGATCCTGCTCGTCAGCGATCTCATCCTCCAAAATATAAGCGCAATCGCCGTAGATATGCTCAAACTTGTACGGCGTATTGACATCAAATAAAAAGAGCCCGTCGGGATCCAGGTAATTGTGCACGCACGCAAAGCATTTTTGCACATCCTGCTCACGCAAGAGATAATTGACACTATCCAGACAACAAGTCACACCTCCCACCGTGCCGTATAACTCAAACGCACGCATGTCCTGCAGAAGGTATAAAATGGAAGGTGCCGACTCCTCCTGTGCCATACGGTCCCGCGCCACCATCAGCATATCCACGCTACCGTCGATGCCGATCATATCATAGCCACGGCGCGCAAGCTCCAGCGTCATGCTTCCCGTGCCGCAAGCAAGATCCAACACCATTTCGGGGCGTGTAACCATAAAGCGCGCAAAACAGCGCTCTACAAAGTCAGCCCACGCCCCGTAATCAATTTCAGCATTCAGACGGTCATACACGCCGGCAATAGCATCATATCCGTCGCATCCCGGCTTCATCTTCCGCGTCTCTCCGCCTTTTCAATGTTTTCCAGTACGCTGATGTAACCCTCGGTGCCATATTTCAGGCAACGATTCACGCGGCTGATGGTTGCCGTGCTCAAACCGGTCCGCGTGGCAATCTCGGTATAAATGAAATTATCTCTGAGCAGCTTGGCTGCCTGCATACGGCGGGACATCTCCTGCAGCTCAGATACCGTGCACAAATCTTCAAAAAAGTGGTAACATTCTTCCACACTGTTCAGCGTCAAAATCCCCTTGAATAAAAAGTCTAAATTCTCGTCACGTGAAATGGATTTCATAATGATCCTTCCTTTCCAGATGATACGGGCAATGTTACCCACCTATATTCTACCACTTTTCTTTGCTAAAGTAAAGAGATTTTTTCAAATTTCTCTAAACTTTTTTCGAAAAAAGCCACAAAGTCCGTTTTCTGTGCAAAAAATGTGTTGACTTTCCGCGCGAAATACGATATAATGATAGTGTGATCGGCCGCGCCCTGTATCGCCGCCGATAAGCGATAAGAAAAACAAAGGAGTTAGTAACCATGTTTCGTTTGGGTGTAGACCTTGGCGGCACCAATATCGCCGTCGGTATCGTTAATGAGGATTTTCAAATTATTCATAAGGACAGTGTTCCCACCGGCGCAACCCGTCCGGCTGAGGAGATCGTCGCGGACATTGCGGCGCTGTGCCAGAAGGTAGTCGCTGACGCAGGCATCGATTTTGCTGACGTTGCTTCCATCGGTATTGCAGCGCCCGGCTCGATCGACAGCAAGGCCGGAACCGTCGAATACGCCAACAACCTTCCCTTCCGTCATTTCGCTATCACCTCGCTTCTGCGTGAGGATCTGAAGACGGATATTCCTGTATTTGTCGAAAACGATGCCAATGCAGCCGCTTGGGGTGAAGCCATCGCCGGCGCAGCAAAGGGCACGGCCGACTCGGTCATGGTTACGCTCGGTACCGGTGTCGGTGGCGGCGTTATCATCGACAACAAGCTGTTTACCGGCTTCAACGGCGCCGGCGCAGAGCTGGGCCACATGGTTATTGTCAAGGACGGTGCACCCTGCTCTTGCGGCCGTAAGGGCTGCTGGGAGGCTTATTCCAGCGCAACGGCGCTTATTCGCATGACCAATGAAAAGCTGACCGCATGTGAGGCACAAGGTCGCAAGACGGCAATGACCGATCTTGTACAGGCAAAGGGCCGCACCACCGGTCGCACCGCATTTACTGCAATGCGTAACGGCGACGCAGCCGCCTGCGAGGTCGTTGAGGATTACATTTCCTACCTCGCCTGTGGTATTGCCAATTTGATCAACATCTTCCAGCCCGAGATTCTCTCCATCGGCGGCGGTATTTCCGGCGAAGGACAGGCGCTTTTGGATATGCTGCTTCCCAAGATCGCCAATGAGAGCTACGGCGCAGACGCTGCCGATGCCTCCAAGGCTACCAAGATTTGCATCGCCAAGCTCGGCAATGACGCCGGTATCATCGGCGCCGCCGTACTCGGCCTTGATATTGCATGATAAACTCCGGGCTGCCGATATTATACGGCAGCCCGATTTTCAAGGGAGACTTATGAAGGACCAAGCACTTGATTTTTCTGCTATTGTCGATCCGCTGCTCTCGTGGTATGCCGATCACCGCCGTTCCTTACCATGGCGAGACGATCCCACGCCATACCACGTTTGGCTGTCGGAGATTATGCTACAACAGACGCGCATTGAAGCGGTGCTGCCGTACTACCACCGTTTTCTCGCCGCTTGCCCGGACGTTGCATCGCTTGCCGCCATCGACGACGATGCACTAATGAAGCTGTGGCAGGGACTCGGCTACTACAGCCGCGCAAGAAATCTGAAAAAAGCGGCACAGGTAATTTGTGAGCAGCACGGCGGCATCTTCCCTGCCGATTACGGTGCGCTGCGCGCGCTTCCCGGCGTGGGTGATTATACCGCCGGTGCGATCGCGTCCATTGCCTTTGGCCTTGCGGAGCCGGCTGTGGACGGCAACGTGCTGCGCGTGATTATGCGACTGTCGGCTGACAACTCGGATATCCTCGCAGATGCCGTCAAAAAACGCGTACGCGATCAGCTTCGCGCCATCTATCCTTCAAAGGGTGGGGATGCCGCTGCGATGACGCAAGCTCTGATGGAGCTCGGGCAGCGCGTTTGCATTCCCAATGGTCAACCACATTGCGACGAGTGCCCATTGGGCGCCTTTTGCATGGCTCGCGTCAATCATTTGACTGACAGCATTCCGTATCGCGCTCCCAAAAAGCCGCGGCGCATAGAAAAGCGAACTGTTTTTCTCCTCTGCCGCGCAGATCGGCAGCCCGACGGTACCGATATCGTGCGCTACGCCATCCGCAAGCGTGCCTCCAAGGGCCTTTTGGCGTCTCTGTGGGAGTTTCCAAGTGTGGACGGGCATCTTTGCGCATCCGAGGCCAAAGACGCCGTACAGACGATTTTTGAGCCTTTGTACGTCATCGATGCGGCAAAGGCGGCAGACGCTGTCCATATTTTCACGCACATCGAATGGCACATGTGCGGTTATTGCTTGCTTTGTCAGGGCGATTGCGCGTCAGACGAGCTGACATGGGCCACGGCGGACGAGCTGCGCACAGTTTACGCGCTTCCCAGCGCATTCCGCGCTTATCTTGGCGAAATAAAATAGAGGAAAAGCGCCGAAAAATGCGTTTTTCCCCTTTACATTGAAGCGAAAATGTGATATACTATTGTGTATGAAAAAATTTCTTGTTTGAGGTACGTTTTCTTATGGCTTCCAACTATACACTCACCATTCCCCAGGGCTACCGTTCGGTATTGACTCCCAGACAGACCCAGATCGCTATCAAAAAGGTCAAGGACTTCTTTCAGCAAAATCTTGCAGTCGAGCTCAATCTGACGCGCGTCAGCGCGCCGCTGTTTGTTGCCTCCGACAGCGGTCTGAATGACAACCTCAATGGCACCGAGCGTCCTGTAACGTTTGATCTGCGCGGCGGTGAGGAGCTGGAGATCGTGCATTCCCTGGCGAAGTGGAAGCGCATGGCGCTCGGGCAGTACGACTTTGAGCTGCACGAAGGTCTCTACACCGACATGAACGCCATTCGCCGCGATGAGGATGTGGACAACCTTCACTCGATGTTCGTCGACCAGTGGGACTGGGAAAAGGTTATCAAGCACGAAGAGCGCACCGAGGAAACGCTCAAGCAGGCGGTTCGCTACATTTACGAGGCTCTCAAGCACACTGAAACCTATATCGCCAACGACTACAATCTCGGCTCGCGACTGCTGCCCGAGGAGATCACCTTTGTCACCACTCAAGAGCTTGAGGACCGTTGGCCGGATCTGACACCCAAGCAGCGTGAATACAATATCACCAAAGAAAACGGCGCCGTATTTCTGATGCAGATCGGCGGCGCGCTGAAAAGTGGC
>JAFTSR010000222.1 GCA_017467225.1 Clostridia bacterium
ATGGGGTTGCTTTTTTTGTGTTTATTCCGCTTCGATTTCTCCAAGCGCGGTGTAACTCTCGTAGGTGCCGCCTTGGGCAATGCCGTCCTGCAGCGTGCTGCCAATGGTGCCGTTATAGCCAATGGTGTAGGTTTCGCCAGACTTCACGCCCGCGCTGCTGTAAACCACCGAGGCAAATGCCTTGGGGGATTCGAATGCCAACACAAGATTGCCGTCAGAATCAAAAATACCCATGGTAGAGCCGCCCGGGAAGGAGGAGCGCGTCGCAAATGCCAGCACACCGTAATTGTCTCCCACCGCCGTGTCTGCCATGCCCGAGGAGCCGATGGCCAGCAGCGTGCCGCCCGAAATGGTCAGCTGATCGGTGCGCGCGTCTCCGTGGTCAATCGGTCCGTTTCCGTTATCGGTCGGGCCATACACGATAACCGTGCCGCCCGTGATCACGATCTGACCGTTGGAATCAATGCCGTCACCGCTTGCGTTGACTACTGTGTAGCCACCGTTGAAGGTCAAAAGGGGAGTTTCGTCCGAGGAAGAGGAGGTGCTGTCGTTTGATTGCCCCGCGCCAAAGAAGCCGCCACCGCCCATCATGCTTGTGCCGCCGCATGCGTTAAAGCCGTCGTCCGAGGCCGTCAGACGGATCGTGCCGCCGTTGACCGTGATCTCTATGGCCTCAATACCCTCGTAGCTCTTGGCGATCTCGATCACACCGCCATTGATGAGCGTGCTGTGCTCGCCGTGGATACCGTCGTCGTTGGCAGAGAGGTACAGGTTTCCGTTGTCGATCTGCACAGCGCTGTCCGAATGGATCGCGTCGTCTGCTGCGTCAATGGTGATATTGCCGCCCGTAATATGCAAAAGCCCGACCGATTTGAGTCCCTTTGCGCTGGTCGAGGATTTGTTGGGATTGCCCTCGTTCATGCCGCCCGGGCCACCGCCGTGACCTCCACCACCAGGTCTGCCGCCACCGGGGCCGCCCCAACCGGATTCTGAAGAGGTCGGGGAAGAAGAGGAGGACGACGCATCCACCGTACCCTCGGTAGAAATGGCGATGGTGCCGCCGGAAACCGTCAATGCAGCCGATGCACTGATGCCGTCGCCAAAGCAATCGATATACGTCTCACCGCCGCTGACGACAAGGTCGCCCTTGCCTTGGTCGGTATTGGATGTCTTGATACCGTCGCCTGCCGTGGAGGTCGCGTGCAGATATCCGCCGCTGATTGTCACGCTGTCGTTGCCGCGCAATGCCGCACCCTTGGCGCTGACGTAAAGGCTGCCGCCTGCAATCTCCAGGTCGTCCTTGGTATTGACGCCCTTGTCGCAGTTGCCCGTGACGTAAATGCTGCCAAGTCCGTCAAATTTGAGATCCTCGGCAGACCAGATGCAGGCATTGGGCAGACCGCTCGACGAGCCGTCCTCGGCCTCGGTGTAATAATCCGTACCGTCCGAGAACAGATTGACCGAATCCTTTGCGGAATACAAAACCACCTTTTTCGCTGCGTTATTGACCTGCAGGGCAGGGGCGCTTTCGCAGGTGACCGAAACGCCGTTCAGGATCAGCTTGACCTTTTCCTCATCAGGCGTGTCCACCACGAGCTGTCCCTGCAGCTCACCGCTCACAAGATACGTCCCCTGCGCGGTGAAGGTGACGGTGCTGCCGTTGATCTGCACCCCGCTGCCGTCAACCGTTGCGCTGCTGCCAAGCAAGGTCACGGTCGCGTCGGCTGTGCCGTCGTATGTCCCTTGACTGACCGACTGCTCAAAATCCGCCTCGGGGATTTCAACTGCGCTTACGGTCTGGCTGCCGTCGTCAAAGGTCACTTTGTGCTGATCCCCGTTTTGATCTGTATATATGATGCTGCCATCGGCCGAGGTTTCATAACCGGAAGGCGTATTTTCATTCTTTTTGTTCTTGCCGCATCCGGCAAGGCAAAGGCATGCGCAAAGACACAGCGTCAATGCAACGGTTACTTTTTTCATGCAAGACTCCTTTTTGGATCTGATGTCATCAGTATACTCCTTTTTTGTGTCAGCTTCAAGCAGATTATTTTGAATTCTTTTGAAAAATTATGATGAGAACGTGACAAAAGTATGACGAACAATGCCCTTGACCGAACGGGATTTTTTGTGTATAATAGTAGGAGAAACAAAAAGAGGAGGACTCTTATGCTTTTGGTAGCAACCTGTATGTTCGGGCTGGAAAGACAGCTCGGAGAAGAAATAGACGCGCTGGGACTGAGGCGAGTACACACCATGGACGGCAGAGTGACCTTTGAGGGAACACCTGCCGACATCGCGCGCGCCAAGATGTTTTTGCGCTGCGCGGAGAGAGTGATGATCAAGGTAGGCGAATTTCCCGCCACCACCTATGATGCGCTGTTTGAGGGCGTCAAGGCCTTGCCGTGGGAGGAATATATCGGCTCGTCGGATGCGTTTCCCGTTAAGGGGCATTGCATCAAAAGTAAGCTGTACTCCATTCCCGACTGTCAGAGCATCATCAAAAAGGCAGTCGTGGACAGGCTTTCCTCGGCCTACGGCATTCGCTGGTTTACAGAGGACGGTGCAAAATATCAGATCGAGTTTTTCTTATTCAAGGATGTGGTCGCCCTGATGCTGGACACCTCGGGTACGGCACTTCATAAGCGCGGATACCGCCCGCAGGCAGGCATCGCGCCCTTGCGCGAGACGCTGGCGGCATCTATTGCGTATACCGCACGCCCCAAGGAGGATATTCTGTTCTGGGATCCCTTCTGCGGCTCTGGTACGATCGCCATTGAAGCAGCTATGATCGCCACGCGCCGCGCTCCGGGACTTGGCAGAAGCTTTGCAGGGCAGGATTTTGCCTGCATTCCCGAAAGAGCATGGACGGATGCCGTCAACGAGGCGCAGGATCTGATCCTCCGCGACAGCAAATTTGAAGCGTGGGCCTCGGATATTGACGAGGACATGCTGGACGTGACTTATGAGAATGCCAGCCGCGCGGGCGTGGAGGAATATCTCAACATTTTCCATGCAGACGCAAGAAAGATCAAGCGCGAGGACAGAAAGGGAACCGTGGTGTGCAATCCGCCTTACGGTGAGCGTATGATGGATGACGACGAGGTAGCAACACTTTACCGTGACATGGGCAAGACCTTTGCAGATCTTTACCCCTGGCACGTGTATATCATCACCTCTTATCCCGAATTTGAGCGCAAATACGGCCGCGTGGCCGATAAAACGCACAGACTTTACAACGGTATGCTGCCTTGCACGCTGTACGAATTTTTCCGCGATCCCGCAACGGCCAAGAAACCGTATTTTGAGCAGAAAAGGACTTTTGAGCAAAAAAAGAGCTTTGAGCAGAAAAAGACTTTTGACAAACACGAAAAAAAGTCGGATTTTAAGAAAAAATAAGCGATTTAGCGGCCCAAAAACGCCAATGCAACACGCCGTGTTGCAAAAAAACAGGGTATGAGGTGGACTTTTTCGGGGTTTTGAAGTATGATAAAGGCATCAGAACTCAAGGAGGCAAATATGAGCTTTGGAAGTAATATCGGATATTTAAGAAAAAAGCAGGGCATTACCCAAGAGGAGCTTGCAGAGCGTATGTACGTGTCCCGTCAGACCATTTC
>JAFTSR010000223.1 GCA_017467225.1 Clostridia bacterium
CTCCAGCACATAATCCTTGATTTCCTGGTAGGTGGCTTTTTTCTCTGCATCGGTCAGATCCAGCTCATCCATATCCAAGTTTATCTCGATATGTTGCTTTGCATTAAGTTTGGACAATAAACATACCGTCTCGACGTGCCCCGTTCTTGGGAACAGATCGACCGGCGTGACCTCGCCGATCTCGTAGCCGTGCTGCCTGAAGATGGCACAGTCGCGTGCTAACGTGTCGACGTCGCAGGAAACGTAAACGACGCGGTTGATCTGCCGCTGGGCAAGCAGGGCGATCAGCGCAGGCGTGGTGCCCTTGCGCGGAGGGTCGATGATGGCCACATCCACGTCCAGCGAGCCCAGCGCGGTCTCTGCCTCGGCCAGCAGCCCCGAAACGTCGCCGTCATCTCCCACGTCACCGCGGAAGAACAGCGCGTTGTCCGCACCGTTTCCCTGCGCATTTTTCTTGGCGTTTTCCACCGCCTCCGGCACGATTTCGATGCCGACAAGGCGTGCGCAGCCGTCCGCCATGGACAGCCCGATGGTGCCGATGCCGCAATAAAGGTCAAGCAGCGTTTCCTTGCCGGTCAGCGCAGCGCGCTCACGGGCAATGCCGTAAAGCAGCTCGGCGGCGTCGTGGTTGACCTGATAAAACGAGGCGGGAGAGATATCAAAGGAGCGCGAGCAGAGCGTGTCGCGCATGGTATCCTTGCCGTGCAGGAGCGTGTAGCGCTCGCCCAGCACGACGTTGGTATTTTTCAGATTGTGATTGAGCAGAATGCCAACCAGGGAAGGATGGGCAGCCGTCAGCTCGGCGCACAGCGCGTCGGCGTGCGGAAAGACCTCGCCGCAGATGACAAGGCAAAGCAGCACCTCGCCGCTCATACGTCCCTCGCGCAAATAGATATGGCGCAAAAGCCCGGTGCCGTCATTCTCGTCGTAGGCACGGATGCCGTGACGGGTGCAAAAGTCGCACACGTCGCGCACAATAGCCGAAAAGACAAGCGGCTGCAGGGCGCAATGCGCGGTGGGGAGAATGCGGTGGGTGTGGTCGGCGTAAAAGCCGGCGATCATGCCACTCTCGCCGTTGCCGACGGGATATTGCGCCTTGTTGCGGTAGCCCGTGACCTCACCCGTGGTGCGCACGTCCTGCACGACCACCTCGGGCAGCCCTGCCTTACAAAAGGCGGCCTTGACGTAGCTTTTTTTGATGTCCAGCTCGTGCTCGTAGGTGATATGGCGGTAAACGCAGCCGCCGCAGGCAGGATAGGCGGCGCAATCCGGCTCGGTGCGATAGGGGGAGTGCACGGTGTACTCCATCGGACGACCGACCAGATAGCTGCTTGCTACCTTGATGATCTTGACGCTCAGCTCGTCGCCCGTTGCCGTGCCGCGCACGAATACCACCCGCCCATCGGGCAGATGCCCCACACCGCTGCCAAGGTTGTTGATCTCCTCGATGCGCAGCGTGACGGTGTCGTTTTTCTTGATGGGCGCGACGGTGCGCGCCGCTTTTGTCTTGCGATCAGACATAGAATTCCTCTCCGGTTTCCAGGCAAAGGCATCCCAGTCTGCCGCCGAAGGCTACGCCGCAGTCAATGGCAATCACGTTGTCGCCGCGGCGGATTCTACCGCTCTCGTCCGGCACGTGACCGACCACCAGCGTCTTGTCTGGGAAGTAAACGCCGTCAAGATCGGCCGGCTCGGTGGTGAAATCCTCGGGCTGGTAGTCCTCGGGATCGGTATCGGGATCAAAATCGGCGATGCCGGCGTGGGTCAGGAAATAGTCCTTGCCGCCGACGGTGACCTCCTCATACAGTGCCATGTCGCACAGGTAGTCGATGACGCCCTCCTTGCCGTCCTCGTCCAGGGCACGGTAGGCGTCCAGCGTTACCTTGCCGCCGTGGTTGGCCCAGTCGGTCAGCTCGGCAGCAAACTCGGGGTCGGGCATCTCGCCGGCAGCGAGCAGCTTGTCCATGCCGGTGAGCATTTTGACTGCCGTAAAATCGTGCTCGCCGGCGATGGGGTAGACGTTATAGCGCATGGAAATATCTGCGATCAGCTCCATGGGCTCATCGCCGTAGTCGACCAGATCGCCCAGCAGATACATGACATCGCGATCGCGGAAGCGGATTTCTTCGAGAAGTTCTTTGAATTTTTGATAGCAACCGTGGAGGTTGGAAACAACGTAGGTCATGGTGGTACTCCTTTTACGGTAAGAATTTTTTGGGTTTGTCCGAACATAGATTACTAACTGTAGAAAGTTTATTGTTCACTTTTTTGGCACGCCCCAAAAAAGTGAACCGAAAAAAACGCGCATAAGGGACGGCAGTCCCTTATGTATCCC
>JAFTSR010000224.1 GCA_017467225.1 Clostridia bacterium
CTTGCCCTGCCGGTCTGACCAGGCAGTCCTTGCCGTTGCCGATCAGATCGTCGCGCCCTGCGCGGTGCAAGGCCTCACGGACGAGCGGCGCGTTGTCAGGACGGTTGTACTGCAAAAGCGCGCGCTGCAGCTGCTTTTCATGGTAGTCGGTCGGAACGTAGACCTGCTTGCCGGTCAGAGGATTGATGCCGGTGTAGTACATAACGGTGGATGCCGTGCCGGGCGTGGGGTAGAAATCCTGCACCTGCTCGGGCGCGTAGCCGTCGCGCTTGAGGCACACGGCAAGCTCTACCGCGTCGGAGAGCGTTGAGCCCGGGTGGCTGGACATCAGATAGGGAACGAGATACTGCTCCTTGCCGATCTTTTCCGTCAGATCGAAATATTTCTTGCGGAAGGTTTGGTAGACCTCGAAGTGCGGCTTGCCCATGCAGTCAAGCACACCCGGTGCGCAGTGCTCGGGCGCGACCTTGAGCTGACCGCTGACGTGGTCTGCCACCAGCTTTTTGAAGAAGGTATCATCACGGTCGGATAGCAGATAGTCAAAGCGGATGCCCGAACGAATGAACACCTTTTTGACGCGCGGCACGGCCTCAATGGCGCGCAAAAGCTCAATGTACTCGCTGTGATCCACCTTCATGTTTTTGCAGGGCGTGGGCGCGAGGCATTTTTTGTTGGTGCAAACGCCGCTTTGCAGCTGTTTTTCGCAGGCAGGGTAGCGGAAATTGGCCGTCGGACCGCCAACGTCGTGGATGTAGCCCTTGAAATCGGGCAGCGCGGTAATCTTTTCCGCCTCGGCTACGCAGCTCTCGATGCTGCGGGAGCGCACCGTTCGCCCTTGGTGGAAGGCCAGCGCGCAGAAATTGCAGGCACCAAAGCAGCCGCGGTTATGGGTGATCGAGAATTTGACCTCCTCAATGCCGGGAACGCCGCCGGCAGGCTTGTATGAAGGATGATAGTCGCGGACGTAGGGCAGCGCGTAAACGCGGTCCAGCTCCTCGCGCTCAAGCGGCGGCATGGGCGGATTTTGCACCAGCATTTTCCCGTCGTACATCTCGACGATGGCCTTGCCGGAGATGGCATCCTGATTTTTATACTGCACGCCAAACGCCTCGGCGTAAGCTTTTTTGTCGGTTTTGAGCAGGTTATAGTCGAAGGTCGCAGCGACAGGGAAGTGGATTTTGTCCTCCGGCTTGGCAAGATAGACCGTGCCGCGCACGTCGCGGATCTTTTTGACGGGCACGCCGCGGGAGAGCAGCTCGGCGATGCGCAGAAGAATGTTTTCTCCCATGCCGTAGGTCAGAAGATCGGCGCGGGAATCGACCAGCACCGAACGACGAACCTTGTCGTCCCAGTAGTCGTAGTGCGCGAAGCGGCGCAGCGAGGCCTCCAGACCGCCGAGAATGATCGGCACGTCGCCATACGCCTCGCGGATGCGGTTGCTGTAAACGATGGTCGCGCGATCGGGGCGTTTGCCCATTTGTCCGCCTGCGCTGTAGTAATCATAGGTACGGCGGCGCTTGGCGACGGTGTAATGCGCCACCATGGAGTCGATGTTGCCGGCGGTCACCAAAAATCCCAGGCGCGGACGGCCGTACTCGCGGAAGGCGTCACAGCTTTTGTAGTCGGGCTGCGAGAGAATGGCAATGCGGTAGCCTGCCGCCTCCAGCACGCGGGAAATGATGGACACGCCAAAGGACGGGTGATCGACGTAAGCGTCGCCCGTTACGTAAACAAAATCGGGTGCGTCCCAGCCCAGCGCCTCCATGTCAGCGCGGCACAGCGGTAAAAATTGCGTGGGTAAGTTCATGATACCTCCTTGGGGAAATGCCTTCGGCGACCAAGGGGTATTTTTGAAAAAATACCCCTTGGAACCCCAAAAACTTTTGGGGAAAGGTTATAGGTTAAATTTTCAGCGGTTCTGTTCTTCCGAACGAACAGCAAAGTCCACATGGGGCCCCTGCCCCATAAGAATGGTTATAAATGTGTTTTCATTAAGACGGGAGGCCAAGGCCCTCCCCTGCCGGGTTTGACTTTTCTTCCCGTAGAAATTTCCTCAGTTTTCGCCGTTTTATTGAAACGGCGAAAGCAATGCTTGCGCTCTGCAACAGCCGCGTGTTCCTACAAGGTTGGACTGTACAAAAGAATAGCAGCGAAGCAACCGCGCTAACAAATTTAGTCCTACACGTACAAAAAGCGCACAAACCGAGGGGGTACATAGGGGGACGCTTCCCCCTATGCGCGTTTTTTTTGGTTCGTTTTTTTGTCGCGTGACAAAAAAATGAACAATAATTCTTTTATGGTTAGAAAATTATGTTCGCACTCCCCCGCGCCAACCACATACGAAAAAATGAGCCCGAAAGCTCATTTTTTCTATATCTCGCAAATCAGAACTCAGCAGACTCCTGCGTCTCCGTTGCCTCAGCCTCCACAGGCGCACCCTTGATCGACTCGTAGAAAGCAGCGCGTGCAGTCAGCATGTAAGGCTCAACCACGAAAATCAAAATACCGCAGGTCAGAATGGAGAGGAGAATCCAACCGATAAAGCTGAAGTCCAGGCAGAACAGTCTCCACTTGTTGCCGTCCATCATCTTGCGGGACTCGGTGATCGCGTCGGTTGCAGACATCTCGGGATTGTCCTTCAGAATGAAGTAGGTCATCGCATAAGAGTAACTCTTGACAATACCGGGAATGACGAACAGCAGCGACCACAACATCGTGAAGATAGTGACAAGGACGCCGGCGAGCAGATTGTTGACCGTGCCGAAGCGGAAGCCATCAAACAAGCCCTCGATTTTTCCCTGATTTCCGCGAATCATGTCCAAATATACGCCCATCAGACCAACGCCAAGCAGGCCGGCCAGCAGGATCGGGCCAACGCCAACGGAAGAAGAAATGCCGACGATTACGGCATACAGAAGGTAGACCACAATGGCAACACCCCAGTTTCCGGTCAGCTTACTCCAAGCGAGCTTACGATAATCCTTTGCAAACATAGACAGATACCTCCGTGTAGATAAATCAGTTCACCGATGTGGGATCGGTGCCTTGAGATAATTATAGCGGACGGCGGCAGCTTTGTCAATAGAAAAAATGAAAATTTTTTATGAACGCCACGGCAAAAGGTGGCGGTTTTCAGCGATCAACGCTTTCAACAATGTACATCGCGCCCTTGCGCACGCTGATCAGGCAGCAGTTGCCCTCAATCTCGTTGGAGACCGAGCGCCCGGCGCTGTGTCGGGAAAGACGCGCATTTTTCAGCGGATATTTGCAACCGTCAATCTCCACACCCTTGCAGATGGGATCGATCGGGATCAGAGAAACGTAGCGGTATTTGGTGCGCGCCAGCAGCGTGCTGGTCGATTTGAGATAACGAACACGGTTTTGTCCGTCCTCAATGGTGGCGTGAATGCCGCTGCTCTCCAGGCGGTCAAGCAGGGAAAGATTGGCAAGCGTGTGGTCAAGCCTGCCGTCAAGGCCTCCGATGATGTGAACAAGATCGGCGCCGCGCTCCAGCGCAATGGAAAGAGCAAGCTCGGTGTCGGTTTCGTCCTTCTCGGCAGGCACGGTGATGACCTCAACGTCGTCGTCCACACGGGGACGCGCGCCGAGAGAGTCGAAATCCCCCACGACGACGGCGACACGGATGCCGAGTGTTTGAGCGTTTTTCAATCCTGCGTCGGCAGCGATGCAAAGGTCGCCGGCCTCGGGACGGGAGGGGATGTTGTCGGGGTAGATGCTACCTCCGGTAAAGATCCAAGCGGTCATGGGAGCTCCTTTTACGGGGATTTTTTGGGGAAAACTTTTTGGAAAAAAGTTTTCCCCAAACCCCTTTCAAAAACTTTTAATCAATGGGATGATTGGATTTGGTGCATTGCGCGCTGGAACAGCATGCAGCGATTGTCTCCGTGGGTCCCTGCCCACTTTGATAGCGCAAAGTAACATTGTACTGTCTTGTGGGGAAGGGGCCCCACATGGGCTTTTGCTTCGTTTGAATAGAACAGAAACGCAGAGATTCTTGCAAATACTGTTTCTTAAAGTTTTTGGAAGTCCAGAAACCTTTTTCCAAAAAGGTTTCTGGTGGGGTCAAGGGGCAAAGCCCCTTGTAGCCCCTTGTATCTAAAATTTCCTTGTTGGCTTGTTCCAGGGCTTTTTGTCCTTGAGCTCGTTGTAGATGATCAGAAAGCTGTCGTGGCGGCATTTGGCGACCTCGCCGCGCGCGACGGCTTGCACGATGGCGCAATCCTGCTCCTTGGTGTGGGTGCAGTCGGTATAGCGGCACTGACCGAGATAGGTGCGGAACTCACGCATGGCCTCGGGCAGATCCTCTTTTTCCATGAAATCAAATTGCTCAAAATCAAGGAGAGAAAAGCCGGGCGTGTCGGCCAGATAATAGTGCACGTCATCCCCGGGGGTCAGGAACTCGGAGGGGAACAACGTGACCTGGCGCGTCGTGTGGCGACCGCGCTCAGTCTTCTCGCTGACGCTGCCGGTTTGCTGGGAAAGCAGCGGAAAGAGCAGATTCATCAGCGTGGATTTGCCAACACCCGATGCGCCTGCAAAGGCTGCGATTTTGCCGGGGAGATTTTTCTGTATGTAATCCTTGAGTGCATCGGTGCTCTCGCCCGTTTGCGCGCTGACAGAAAATGCCGAAAATCCGGCGCTTTGATAAACGCGCAGCAACTCGTCCGCGTAGGTTGGGTTCAAGTCACGCTTGCCAATCAGAATGACCGGCTCAATGTGATTGTGCTCGGCAATGCAGATCAGCTTGTCGATCATCGGCAGAATCGGCGCAGGCGAGGCGCAAGCCAGCATGATAAACAGCGTGTCAAGGTTGGCCATCGGCGGACGGATCAGCGCATTTTTGCGTGGCAGAACGTCTTCAATGCGAATGTCGGTGCCGTCGGGATCAGGACGCGTGATGCCGTCGGTGGTGGAAAAGGACTTGTCGCCATAGCCGACGGTGACAAGATCGCCGGGCAGCGGTGTGATGCCGCTGTGGCGGAAGGCACCCTTGGCGCGACAGACGACCGTCTGACCGTCAAGCGGCGTGGCGGCGGTGCCGTCGGTGGGGTGCAGCGCAATGGTGTAGCGCCCACCCACGCCGGACAAGATGCGCCCGTTGGCGCGGTAGGGAAGTTGAGAAGAAATCGTTTTCTCCATGTGTGCTCACTTTCAAGTGTCGCTCTCGCGGAGCGAGAGCGGAAATTTCAATTCAAGGGGTTGGCTGCGGCATGGGAGCGGCATCATCCTCGGTCTCGCGCTGCATCTCGTCGTCGGCCTCGGCGTTCGGACGGTCGCTTGGCTGCGCGTCGGGCATGTCCTCGGGAGCCTTTTGCAGCGAGCCGTCGCTCAACGTCAGCGTGGTGCTTTTGCGGTCGGCGGTGATGATGGTGTTCCCCAGGGGGAATTGCGCGATCACAGTATCACGCGGCTGATCACTCGGCGCGTATTCGATGCTCTCGGTGAGAATGCCGACGCGCCGTAAGGCGGCGATGGCAACGGAGCGCGGCGCGCCAACTACGTTTGGCACGGTCAAGGTGCGCTTGGTGGCGGTCGTGCTGATCTGCAGCGTTACAGCGTCACCGGGATGGAGTGTCGCACCGGCTGCCGGCGTGGTGGCGATGACCTACCCTGCGGCATATCGTGCGTCACTCACCTGCTGACGCGTGACCGCAAACCCTGCTTCGCGCAGCTGTCGCTCGGCGGCATCGGCCTGCAGACCGATCACATCCGGCACTGTTAGCGTCGGCGTACCTGCCGAGAGTACCAACCGCAGCTCACACGGGCGCTTGCCGATTACTACGCGCCGAATGCTGCCCGGCGTCGGCGTCTGCGAAAGCACAGTGTCGGGCGGTACGCCTGCATCCGTGCGATACTCGACGCTGACCGAAAAGCGGTCGGCCGGCAGGTTGGAAAGCTCTGCACGGTAAAGCTGCCCGACAAGATCGGGCACGGTCAGATCCACCGTCGCAGGGTCGGCGGGCGGGAGATAGATGCTGAGCAGCGCCACAGCGACCAGCAGCGCAGCGGAAAAAGAGAAAAACGCAATGCGCCACGTGATGCGGCGAAAACGGGATGATTTTTTCATGTGAGCCTCCGTCAAAAATATGTACGGAGGAGGGACAGGAAGTTGGGGCGCTGCCCCAAGCCCCGGTCAAGAAACTTTTTGAAAAAAGTTTCTTGACAATCTTCAAAAACTTTTGAAAAAATATGTAAAGTTTTTGGAAGCCTTGAAACCTTTTTTCAAAAAGGTTTCAAGTGGGGTCAAGGGGCGAAGCCCCTTGCTAAATTGCACTCGTTCTTCATTTCTGCGCTGCTCAGATGTCCGCAGGAAGCGTTGATGTCGGGTCCCAGCTTGCGGCGGACGGTGGCGCGGATGCCGCGGCTCTCCAGCACCTTGGCAAAGGCGCGGATGGCACGCTCGCCGGAGCGAACAAAGCCGGTCTCGCTGACCTCATTGACAGGAATGAGGTTGACGTGAATGGGCATGGCGCCGGCGCGCTCGTTGCCGCGCAGACGGGAGTTGAGCACGCGGGATAGCTTTTCCGCCTGCTCGGGGGTGTCGTTTTTGCCGGAAATCAGTGTGTATTCAAACGAAATGCGGCGCTGCGTCCGTTCGTAATAGCGGCGGCAGGCGGCCAGGAGCGCGTCTACGCCCCATTTATTGTTGACGGGCATGATGGCGGTGCGTGTGGCGTCGTCGGGCGCGTGCAACGAGATGGACAGCGTGATGGGCAGATCCAGCGCAGCGAGCGCGTCGATCTTATCCACGATGCCGCAGGTGGAGAGCGAAATGTGGCGGTAGCCGATGTTGAGGCCTCCCTCCAGGTTGACCAGGCGCAAAAACTTGACCACGTTGTCAAAGTTGTCCAGCGGCTCGCCGATGCCCATCATGACGATGTTGTCAATGCGCGCGCCGAAATCCGCCTGTGCGGCGATCACCTGTCCGATCAGCTCGCCGGGCGTCAGATCGCGCACGCGACCGCCAATGGTCGATGCGCAGAAGCGGCAGCCCATGCGGCAGCCGACCTGCGAGGAAATGCAGATGGTGTGTCCGTGCTCGTAGGTCATGACAACCGACTCCACGCAGTTGCCGTCGGCAAGGGCAAACAGATATTTGACGGTGCCGTCAATGGCCGACACCAGCTTTTGCTCGATTTTTGGCAGATGCCAGGTAGCGACAGTCGCCAGCTTTTCGCGGGTCGCCTTGCCGATGTTGGTCATCTGCTCGGGCAAAAGTCCGCGGTGCAGCTGCGAGAACAGCTGCGTCGCACGGTAGGCCGGCTCGCCGATCGAGGCGAGTACTTCCTTGAGCTCCTGCGGATCGAGCGAGAGCAGATCGGCAAGAGGTGTATCCATAGTATTGGTAGAAGTCATATCAGGTATTCCTTACGAATTTTGCCATAAAAAAGCCGTCTGTGCCGTGCTGATCGGGCGTCAGCGTCAGCATGCCGTCGGCCGCGGTCATGTCGCCGGCCTTGAAGGGGACGAGCGAGAAGGCGGGATTGCGCGAGAGGAAGCGTGCCACGTTTTGCTCGTTTTCCTCGGGCAGCAGTGTGCAGGTGGAGTAGAGAAGCACGCCGCCGACCTTGACGTAGCGTGCGGCATTTTCCACAATAGCCAGCTGGATATCGGGCAAGGGCTCAGCAAGTGCGGGAGATTTGTAGCGGATCTCCGGTTTTTTGGCCAGCACGCCATAGCCGGAGCAGGGCACGTCGCACAGCACGCGGTCAGCCACCGCGTCAAGCGTGGGATCGTAGTCGCGTCCGTCGCGTGCGGCGGTGGTGATGCAATCAAGTCCCAGGCGGGCAGCGCCTGACTCGATCAGAGAAAGCTTGTTTTTATGCAGATCAAAGGCGCGAAGCGTGCCTTGATTTTTCATTTGAATGGCCATGCCAAAGCTCTTGGAGCCGGGACATGCGCAAATGTCCAGCACCGTCATGCCGGGCTGCGCATCCAGTGCCTCGGTGCAGAGCACGGAGGCCTCGTCCTGGACGAAAAACTCACCCTCGGCAAAGCCGGGCAGCGCGGTTGGATTTCCGCCGATCAGGCGAAGTGCATTTGGCGTGTGTCGAGCAGGCTCGACGGTAGCACCGGCTGCCAAGAGGCGATCGCGCAGCGCGTCGGCATCGGTTTTGAGGGTGTTGACACGCAAGGTCATGGCAGGCGTGGTGTTGGCGCACTCCAGAATGGCGTCCGCGCGATCAAAGCCGAAAATATCGGCAAAGCGGGCGCACAGCTCGGTCGGCACCGAGTGCTTGACCGACAGCGCGCGGATGGGCTCGCTTGCCGGATCGGGCAGCGCGATGTCCTTGCCCGTGCGCGTATATTGACGCAGCACGGCATTGACAAAGCCCTTGGCCTGGCGCGGCGCAAGGGAGACGGTCTCGTTGAGCGCGGCGTGCGGCGGAATGCGATCCATGTAGCGCAGCTGGTAGATGCCCATGCGCAGAAGAATGAGCACGTCGGGATCCAGCTGGGCAGCAGGGCGGTCGGAGAGCGCGTCGATCAGATAATTGAGCGTCAGCCGGCGCTCGATGACGCCATAGACCAGCGCGGTCAAAAGTCCTCGATCGGCATCAGAGAGCGGATTGCGCCGCAGTGCCGTATCCAGGACGAGATTGGAATATAGGCTGTCGCCCTCAAAGCGGCGCAGCAGCTGAAGCGCAAGAGCGCGGGGTGTTTGGTTCATAATGCCTCCGGCGGCCAAAGGGGATTTTTGAAAAAATCCCCTTTGGAAACCCAAAAACTTAAAACAAAAAATCAGTGCAGAATATCGCCCACGCTGACGTTGCGGCCGCGGATGTAGTCGGCGGCAGCCATGGGACGCTTGCCCTCGGGGGTGACGCGCGTCAGAGCGAGCGTGCCGTCGCCGCAGGCAACGGTGATGACACCGCCGTCCAGTGAGACGATCTCGCCGCACTGAGCTTCGACAGGGCGCGGCAGGCTTGACGGCTCGGCGGCCGGAATTTTGAGCAGCTTGCCGTCGGGCGTGTGGGTGACGGCCACGGGAATGGGCGACAGACCGCGAATGCGGCAATGCAGCGCGCGGACGGTGTCGGAGAAATCAAGCAGACAGTCAGCCTTTTCGATCTTGGCGGCGTGGGTAGCCAGGGCGTCGTCCTGCGGCGTGGCAACCAGCGTGCCGTCCTTGAGCGCGGCGATGGTATGGAGCAGCGTCTGCGCACCCAGAGCGCCCAGACGGTCGTGGATGGTCTCAAAATTATCGTCGTCGTTGATGGGGCACTCGGCCTTGAGCAGCATGTCGCCCGTGTCGATGCCATCTGCCATATACATGGTGGTGATGCCGGTCACGGTGCAGCCGTCGATGATGGCGCGCTGCATGGGTGCCGCGCCACGGTAAGCAGGCAGCAGCGAGCCGTGCACGTTGATGCAGCCGTGTCGCGGATAGTCCAGTACGTTGCGCGGCAGAATCTTGCCGAATGCGACCACCACGATCAGCTCGGGATCAAGCTCGGAGAGAAGCGCGGCGAAATCATCACCACGGAGCGTGGCAGGCTGGTAGACGGACAAGCCCTGCTCCAACGCATACTTCTTGACGGGAGGCGGCTGCAGCTCGTAGCCGCGACCCTTGGGCTTGTCGGGCTGGGTGATGACGCCGACGATCTGCTCGCCGGACTCGATCAGCGCGCGCAGCGAGAAGACGGCAAAGTCGGGCGTTCCCATATAGAGAATTCTCATTCGTCGTCCTCCAGCATATACTCGGCGCGGTCGATGAACACCTTGCCGTCCAGATGATCCAACTCATGGCAGAAGGCGCGCGCCAGAAGGTCGCTGCCGCTCATCTCAAACGTCTCGCCGTGGCGGTTCATGGCGCGGACGGTGACGTGCTTGGGGCGGCGAACCACGCCAAACTGACCGGGCAGCGAGAGACAGCCCTCCGAGCCCTCCTGCTCGCCGGCGGTGGCGATGATCTTGGGATTGATCAGCTCGATCACCTGACCCGGCTCGGTCTCAATGACCACGATGCGGCGCAGAATGCCGACCTGCGGCGCGGCCAGACCGACACCGTCAGCGGCGCGCATGGTCTCGAGCATGTCGTCCAGCAGCGTGAGGACTGCCGGGGTGATCTTATCAACGGGACGGCAGACGCGACGCAGCGTCTCGTCGCCGTATTGTACGATTTTTCTTTTAGCCATGGGAAATGTCCTTTCAGTTTATAGGTTGGATGGATTGAAATCAATGGAAAGCAGCGTGCCGGCGGCACCGGACGCGCCGAATGCGGAAAGTAGCGAGGCGAACAGCGCACGGCTGCGCTTGTTCAGACGGCACTTGATGACCATACGTAGCCGATATCGGCGTTCCACGCGATAGACGGGTGCTTCAAACGGACCGAAGATCTGTACGGGCACGTCGGTGTATTCCTTGCCAAGCAGACGGGAAAGCTCGTCTCGCAGCTTGCCGGCGGCGAGAAACAGCTCCTTTTCGTCCTTGCCGGACAGCGTCAGAAGCGCAATGTCGCAAAACGGCGGGAAGACCAGCATCTTGCGCAGGCGAATCTCGCGGTTGAAAAAGCTCTCGTAGTCCTGCGCGCAGGCCAAGCGGATGACGTCGTGATCGGGATTGTTGGTCTGAATGATGGCCTTGCCGCGTGCAGCCTGGCGTCCTGCCCGTCCGATGACCTGCGTCAGCATGGAGAAGGTGCGCTCACCGGCGCGATAGTCGTCAAGATACAAGGAGGAGTCGGCCATCATGACACCGACCAGCGTCACGCGCGGAAAATCGTGTCCCTTGGTCACCATCTGGGTGCCAAGCAGAATATCACTCTCGCCGGCGCGGAAGGAGGTCAGCATCTCGTCGTAGGAGGATTTGGTCGCGGTGGTGTAGGTGTCCATGCTCAAAATGCGGGAGGTCGGCAGAAGATGGGAAAGCTCCTCCTCCACGCGCTGCGTGCCGTAGCCTTGGCGGCTCAGATGCTCATGTCCGCATTCGGGACAGGCATCGGGCAGCGGACGGCGCGTACCACAGAAATGGCAGATCAGCTCGCCCTCGGCATAGGTACCGCGCTTGGTGTGGTAGGTCATGGAAACCGAGCAGTTGGGACAGGTGATCGCCGTGCCGCATTTGCGGCAGGAAACGTAATGATGATATCCGCGACGGTTGAGAAACAGAATGCTCTGATTGCCGTCGGCGGCGTTTTTGGTCAGCTCGGCGCAAAGCAGCGAGCCCATGGGAGAGTCACCGATGCCGGCGGCGTCGCGGCGCATGTCGGCAATGATCACCTCAGGCAGCTCTGCTTTACCGTAGCGTCGGGTCAATTTCAGCAGCTTGTAGGTGCCCTGCGTGGCCTTGTAGTAGCTTTCCAGCGACGGCGTCGCCGATGCCAGAAGCATCAGGGCGTTTTCCTCGGCGCAGCGGTAGCGTGCCACGTCACGGGCGTGATATTTGGGATCGCTGTCGGATTTATAGGTGTGCTCCTGCTCCTCGTCGATGATGATGGCACCGAGGTTCTGCACCGGCGCAAAGACAGCCGATCGGGTACCCAGCACGACGCGTGCCGAGCCCTCCTTGATGCGGCAATGCGCGCGGTATCGTTCACCGGCCGAGAGGGCTGAGTGAATGACAGCCACCTCGTTGCCAAATCGTGCGCAGAACAGGGAAATGGATTGCGGTGTCAGGGCGATTTCCGGCAAAAGGATGATCGCGCCCTTGCACGTGGCGAGAAGATGCTGGATCAGTACCATCATGACCGAGGTTTTGCCGCTGCCGGTCACACCGTGCAAGAGGGCGGCGCGTGGCGCGTTTTCGTCCGCCATGGCACAGAGCGTGTCTGCGGCCTCTCTCTGCTGCTCGTTGAGCACGATGGGCGGCGCTTCGGGCAAGTTTTCCGGGAGAGCGTATCGCTTTTGCTCGATCTGCTTGCGAATGCTGACCAGCCGGTGCTCGACAAGACGGGACAGCACCGCCTCGGTGCAGTCGGCTTCCTTGAGCAGATCCTGCACCTTGATCTCGCCGCGATCGGCCAGAACGCGCAGGATGGCGCGCTGCTTGGCGGTGCGCAGCGGCGGATAGTCCGGCAGCGAGCTGCCCGAGGCCAGAAGCCGTGCCTGATCGGCGGAAAGCGGCGTGGAACAATAAGAAACGCTCTGGGTCTGTGCGGTGTCGTCATAGCGCGAGTCGCGCAGGATCAAATGACGGCGGCGCAGTCGTAACAGGCTTTCGTCGGTGCGAGAGCCGAATTTGCGGCGCAGCGTCGCGGTGGTCACCGGCACGGTGCCTGCGCGCAGATAGGCCAGAAGCTGATCGTCCTCCGGATGGTAAGCGTCGCCAAGCTCGCCCGTCTGCGCGGGATTGGCGGTATAGGTTTCGCTCATGTGTCCCAGCACGGATGCAGGGATCATGGTACGTACCGCCTCGCCGATGGTACAAAGCGTCTGCTCCTTCATAAAGAAGCACAGACGCAAGAGCGGCTCGCTCAGCGTCAGCCGGTCGGCACAGACCGAGAAGATCGGCTTGCAGCCGGTAACCTCGCTGTGCTCGCGCACCTCGCTGACAAGACCCAGGCAGCGGCGGTTGGCGTTGCCGAAGGGAAGCGTAACAAAACAGCCGCGGTGAACCATGTCGCACAGGTACCGAGGAATGCTGTAATCATACATATGATCAATGGCGTAAGGGACGTTCAGAAGATATACCCCTGCATACAAGTCTGCCATGAGAGCCTCCTTTGGGTGTTATGCGCGCGGTGCTGCGGCTGTTTTAGCAAATGATGAAAATTACTCTGCCTCGGCCTCGTCGGTCTCCTCAGCGTCGGGCAGGTCCAGCTCGGGCAGCTCCTGCGCGGTGCCCTCCTCGCTCTCCTCCGACTCCTCGGCCACAGCGTGAGCAGCAGCCTCGCGCTCTGCCTCCAGCGCCTCGACCTCGTCGGCGTGCAGCATGGTGAAGTCACCGGCGTAGATGTGGTTGATGGCGACCTTGACCGCCTTTTCATCGCGGTACTCGCTGTCGATCATCGAGATCATGGGCTTGTCGCTCTCTTTGTTGTTGGCCAGCTGCTTCTCGGCAGCCTCTCTTTGACGAACGTACTCGTCGGTGATCAGACGAGCGCACTTTGCCGTGGCAATGGCCAGCTCGTAGCGGTTGAAATTACCCTTGGTCAGATCAGCAATGGTAGGATAAAGCATAATATAAACTCCTTTTTCAAGTAAAAATCTGCGAATTCATGCGGCGGCTCAGAGCTCGCCGAAAAAGCGGGGGATAGCGTCGGGGTCGCGGGTGATCCGGAACTGCTCGGCGTAAACGATGGCGTGGATCTGCTTGGCGCACTCCTCGGCACCGCCGTCCAGATTGTACACAACGTAATCGTATTCGGGCAGCAGCTGAACCTCGACCTTGGCCTGCGCCAGGCGCGCCAGGATTTTGTCCTCGGTCTCGGTGCCGCGACCGCGCAGTCTCTTTTCCTGCTCGGCGTAAGTAGGCGGCAGCAGCATGATCAGA
>JAFTSR010000225.1 GCA_017467225.1 Clostridia bacterium
CAGCGGCAGGTATTCGTAGTCGGTCAGCGCACAGCGGAACATCTCGCTCAGATTGCGGTTGTTCCGGGCGGTCTGCTCGGCGTCGGGCATGAAATTAAATTGTTCCAGCTTGTCCAGCTTGCTCATAGCAAACTCCTCTCTTTTCGGCGAATGTATTACACGTTTTTATGTCCGAGGATGATCGGCGCGATCTCCTCATACAGCGCAAGGTAGTCCTTGGAAGGATTGCTGCGCGGGTCGGTCAGAAGGACCGGACCACCCAAAAGCGTGCTGTCGGTCACGGCAGCGCCCTTCCGGATCTCGCTTTGCAGCATCAGCGAGGCAAATTCCTGCGTGTGCAGCCGCTTGCGGATCAGCGCGGTGGCGGAATTTCTTTCCACCTTGGTCAAAAGCACGCCCAGAACGTCCACGTCGCGGCCGTCCTCGCGGTTGATGCTCTGGATCAGACTGCAGGTTTCAAACAGCGCGTCCAGGCTGAATTTGTCGGCGTTGACCGGTAAAAGCACCTGATCGGCGGCGTAAATGCCGGACAGCGTCAGCGCATCCTTGGCCGGCGGCGTGTCGATGACGATCAGCTCAAAGCTCTCCAGCAGCGGCGCGATGCAGGCCTGCAGCACCTGGTACTCCTTGAGATCGGCGTGGCGTGCCTTGAGAATGGCGAGCAGCGGCGGGATCTGGTTGGTCATGCCGGTGGCAGGGATGACCTTGAGATTGGGGATGCGCGTCTCGTGGATAAAATTGCCGATGCGCTGATTGACCATGCCAAAGGTCATAAACAGGTCAAACAGCCCGACGTCGTTGAAATTGTACTTCGGTTGTCCGGTGACAGCGTAGGTGGCATTGCCTTGCTGATCCAGGTCGATCAGGCAGACGGAATGACCGCGCATGGCAAAGGCGGCCGCCACGTTTACGGCGGTCGTCGTCTTTCCTACGCCGCCCTTGGTCATGGCGACGGTGATAACGGTTCCCATAAGCTCCTCCGTTCGGACACAATAACGTGCAATACGCCATCGCTCCTGGTTTGTTCTTATCAATAGTATAACATATCCCACCCGTGGCAATCATGAACACCGTTTGAACAATTTGTGAATATTGTAAACATTCGCACGCATTGTCCGCTCGGACACGTTAACGTGCAATATAAAGACGCTATTTTTAGCAAATTTCCGATATGGTCTTGCAAAAGTCGGGGAAGTATGGTATAATTTGATTGAATACAGTCGCGATGCGACCAAGAAGGGAAGAGACCGCCATGAAACAATTGCGCCGCTTATTATGCATGATGCTGGCTCTGGGTATGCTTGCAGCATCCTTGCTTGCCTGCACGGACGTGACCGAAGAGCCGTTGCCCACACCGGACGGGGAGGGAAGTGAAACGCCTGAGCCCGAACCCGACCCTGAGCCCGAGGTAAAGCCCGAGCCTGAACCCGAAAAGGAGGAGAAAGACATGCGCTACTATTTCAAAAACGAGATCAGCCAGGAGGTTTTGTGCAATTATCTTGCCAGAGCCGTCACCATTTCCTTGGACAGCAACGATATCAACCCGACGGCCAAGACCTCGCACATTGAGAAATTCATTCTGAACACCGGTGCCAAGTACATCTGTCGCGCCGCTACCTGCTGGAATCCCGGCTCCTACGATTACGCCAACCACAAGGCACAAAAGGCGTTTATCGATCGCGTGCATGCCGAGGATCCCGATGTGGTCTTTGAGGCCTGCATCTTTGAGTGCATCGGCACGGGTGTCAACGATATTGCCATCCCCGCCCACGTTTTTGAGGCGTTTGGGCTGCCGGTAGAGACGAGAAACTTCTCATTCGAGGCCATGTGCTTCCCGAACGGCTCCTACAAGAACCAGTGGGGCACGAACACCTCGGTGCCCGACATCACGCAGATGGAAACCATGCTGTTTTTGTATCATCGCGCCACCATGTACATCGACCTCGGCTACGAGGGTCTGCACATGGGTCAGATCCATCTGATCGGCAAGAATGACAAGGGCTGGGAGAGATGGACCGAGCTTTTGGCCATGATCCGCGACTACGCCTACAGCCACGCGCGCCGCGGCTTCGTCTTTATCAACGCGCACACGCACGGCATCGTCGGCTCTGACGACGTTTTGCTGTTTGATTTCCATATGTATCCCTCCCGTCCCATGGCCGTGGGCACTGAAAAGCACTATCCGACCGAGGACAATCCCCAGCTGGCCGAGTTCAAGGCAGGGCATAGCGACTCGATCTACGGCAAGAGCCTTGGCGGCATGACCTACAGCGGCTGGGAGTGCGATACGCTGCCTTATCTGGTTGAGCTGGATAACTACGGCTGCGACGAGCCCAATCTGCACATCCCGCGCCCCTCGGATATGCGCTGCTGGGGTATGGATGAGATCACCTGGTACGCGCTGCAGCCCGACAGCTACCGCGAGGAATTTCTGAATTACGCCTACGAATGGGTCAGAGACGAGGCCGAGGGGCAGGGCTTCTTTGCCATGCCCGGTCACCGCGTGGCCTTCATTTACGACGAGAGCGGCAAGGTGACCTCCTACCGCTATTACGCCTACGATCCTGCCAACTACAAGGATGGCTGGGGAGATGAGGCGTTCATCAAGGAGATCTGGAAGTACGCCGACTAAAAACCCTTGCTGCATATGAAAAAACACGTCATTTTTGACTTTGGGAACGTGCTCATCCGCTTCGATCCCGCCTATATGACGGCGGCACTGGTCAGCCATCCGCGCGATGCCGAGACCATCCGTCACGTGGTGTTTGACCGGCTGTACTGGGATCGGCTGGACGACGGCACCATCAGCGATGCCGAGGTGCTGGCAGCCGTCTGCGCGCGCCTGCCCGAGCGGCTGCACAAGGCGGCTACGCAGGTGTATCTGCGCTGGTATGAGCACCTGCCCGAGATCGACGGCATGCGGGAATTATTGCACGATATCAAAGCGCAGGGCAGGGGACTCTACCTTTTGTCCAACATCAGCTGCGGCTTTGCGCAGGGATATGCGTCCGTTTTGGCGCTGCGCTCGCTGCTCTCATCCTTTGACGGGCTGGTTTTCTCCGGCCCCTTGGGCATGGTCAAGCCGCAGCGCGAGATCTTCCGTCATCTTCTGGACACTTACGGCCTGCGCGCCGAGGATTGCGTCTTTGTCGATGACAGCCCGATCAACGTCGAGGGCGCCCGACAGGCAGGCATCGATGCGATTTTATTTGAGGGAAATGCCGAGGACGTGCGCCGCGCGCTCGGTGTTCCGCACGGCTTGTCTTCGGCGAGCAGGGCGTAGCCCTGCACCTGCGCTCCGCGGGCTTAAGGAACTTTTTGAAAAAAGTTCCTTAAGAATCCTCAAAAACTTTTGGGAAATTTATTGGATAAATTTTTTAGCAATCCTGTTCTGCCCAAGCAAAGCAAGAACCCATGTGGGGCCCCTACCCCACAAGATAGATATAAAATTTGTTTTGCGTTGAGACGGACGCGCAATGCGCGCCCCTACAAGAAAAATTCATTCTTCCTGTAGAAGTTTCTATGTTTTCGCCGTCCTTTTTGAGGCGGCGAAAGCAAAGTCTGCAGTCTGTAACAACCGCGTGCGTTTGAGCAAAAACACGGAGTGTTTTTGTGTGTAGCACGCGAAGAAAGCAGGGATACATAAGGGACGGCAGTCCCTTATGCGCGTTTTTTTCGGTTCACTTTTTTGGGGCGTGCCAAAAAAGTGAACAATAATCAAACTAAAGTTAGAAATCTTTGTTCGCACCATCTAAAAACAACTCCCCCACCCCACCAAAAAACGAGCACCCACGGCTACACACCGCGGATGCTCGCTTTCTTTATTTTGTTCAGCTTTGCGGTCGAATTTTACCGCAAAACGCCACCTTTTTATAATCGAACGATCAAAAATTCCTTCTTCAGACTCTCAAACACACTCTCTCCGCCGCGACGCAGATAACTGCCGTAGGCCATCAAAGCCTGCTTTTCTGCTCCACCCTCACGCACAATGCACAGAATGTACGCGTCGGTCGCAAAGCCGCCCAAAACCGTGTTGCTGTTGATGTGCATGCAGCGCCCGTCGGCTAAGAAATTGTAATATATATCGTATTCTGCCTCCCCGATGCTCACCCGTATGCCGTAGCCGTTCTCGGCGGAAAGGGAAGTCACCTTGACATCCTTTTCAAGGGGTGAGATCACATGCATCATCTGACACAAACGCGACGGCTCGACCGTCTCAAAAGCTATGTGGGATAAGCCCTCGTAGCTCTCCGCGCGACAAACCGTGGCCGCCGGGCTGACCGATGCCACACGCAGCGCAGTCTTGTCGCCGCGAATGATCACCGAGCCGTCCTTTGGCAGCTCGCTCTGCCCTCTGTGATGCAGTAAATAGGAAAATTTTGCCTCATCATAGGTGTACAGATCGTCCACCGTCACAAAGACGTCCTCACCCAGCCGCAAAAAGCTGCGGTGATTGCGCAGACAGCTGTCACACATAGGTCCGGTCGCGTCGGCCAAAAGGTAGGAAATTCCGTCGCCCTCGGTCAGATGCAGCAGCCGCCCGGGGAACTTGTTGCCGCGGTAGAGAGACTCGCGCTGCTGACCCCGTCCGTTGACCGTCACAACGTTGTGCGCAGGCGCGGCGCAGTAGTGGCTGATGTAGTCGCTCTTTCCATAGGAAACCGTGCCGGAATCGCACACAATATCCTCGCCGTTTTGGATGAGAATGAAGGTGCCGGCGTCGTCGTGAGCGTGATTCCAGGTAAATCCGCAGCGCACCGCCAGAAGATTGCCGTCCTCGGTCGCACCGCTGCGCAAAAATGCCAGTCCCGTGCCGTCATACACCTCGCTTGCCGGCTGCTCGGGCGGCGGCAGTGTCGCGTCAAGACGCGGCAGAAGGGAAGGGTAGAGCAGATCGTTCAGATTTGGCTTGCGCGCACCGCGTGCGTAATATTGCCGCAGCGCCTCGTCGCCCTGACCCAGAAGCAGCAGATACTGCGGCAGCATCATCATGCCGTCGCGACCGTTCGGGTTGGAGCGCAGCGCACTGTCGCCAAAGTTGACGTACAGCGTCCGCTCGGGCGCGGCGGTGGGGTAGCTGAGCGACAAAAAGGCGGCACCGAGCTTGGGAAGAACAGGGAAGTCGTCCGCCGGGTCGTCAAAGCAGCGGCGATAATGGAACAGGAAGCGGCACAGCTCACCCGCGCCGTAGTTGAAATAGCCGCAGCTCTCGTAAAACATGCCCTTCTCGTCAAAATTCGCCACCTTGTTGAGCAGCGGCTCGCCCTCGTAGTCGCAAAACGCGCGCAGCGAGGCGACCATGCCCGCCATCAGCTCGCGCCAGTCGGGCACCTCCTCGTAGATGGAAAGGAGCGCCACGCCTGCCAGCGCCGTGCAGACCGACCACCAGTTGTGACCCATCGAGTCCAGCGCGTGAACGCGGACACCGTCGGTCAGCCAGTCGGCAAGCAGCGGGCGGATGCCCAGCTTGAGCATCGCCTCGCGGATGACGCACCGCTCGTCGGGCGTGAAGGCGTCGTACATGGCGTCGTAAGCGACGGCAAAGGCGTAGACGATGCGGGTGGTGGACAGATCAGACTGCCAGGGCGTCTTGCGCAGCGCGTTGGACGGGCCCGTCCAAGCGGCGAAGGAGGCGTAATGCAGCAGCGCTTGCTTCATTTTGGCGACGTATTTGGTCTCGCCCAGGCTGTAGAGCAGCGAAAACTTCTCAGCCAAGTCGGTCAGCTGCGCGCCGATCTCGTAAAAATTGCCGTGCTGCGTCTTGGCGGCGTTGGCGTATTCCTCGCTCTTCAGCTCGGACAGCAGCAGCTGATCCGCCGCGCGGCGGATGTCCTCCAGCTGCGACTGCGCCTGTGCGTCGCTTGTCAGCCGGTCGCGCAGCGCGTCGATCTCGGCGGCAGTGTAGAGCAGGCGCGGATGCACACCGCGCGCCAGCTCGCGTACGGGCTGATTTGCTTGATATTGTACCATGGTTTGCTCCTTTCCGGTATGCAAGGGGCGCTGCTCGCGCTCCGCGGGCTTAAGGAACTTTTTGGAAAAAGTTCCTTAAGAATCCTCAAAAACTTTTGGGAAATTTATTGGATAAATTTTTTAGCAATCCTGTTCTGCCCAAGCAAAGCAAGAACCCATGTGGGGCCCC
>JAFTSR010000226.1 GCA_017467225.1 Clostridia bacterium
AAAAGCAGGTGCTCGATGCCGTAAAATTCCATGCCGATGACCAGCGCGTTGCCGGGGATATCCAAATTGGAATTGTACGGGCCGCCGAACTCATACAAGGGATCGTCCACGGGAACGTGGTGTGCCTGCCCTGCCGCATTGTGGTTGTACGTACCGCCGATGAGCGAAACGTTGTGGGTTCTGCGCTCGAAATAATTGCGGTCGGCGTTCTGAATGACCGCGCAGTTGGAGCCGTCGGCAAGGAAAAATCCGCAATCCTTGTTCAAACATTCAATGGTGGTATTGGAACGAATCTTAAGACCGCGGATCAGCGCCGCGCCGTCCATGATAACGTGCAGATGTCCGCACTCGGGCGCGCTGTCAAGCAGCGCCTGCAGTGCATCGGTGTCGTCGGTGCCGCCGCCCGTATTGACGTTGCTGTCAAGTCGGGCGAAGTCGCTTGCGTAAACCATGTGTTTCATATCGGAACTCCCTTTCTGTGATGATTATTCCGTCACGGCCATTGTTTGTTGCTCCGGCTCGAGTCGTTGCTTCTTGATAATCTTACGCAGCACAAAGCCGATATAGATCAGGAAGATGATGCCCGTCATGCCCCAGGAGATCGGCAAGCAGAGGTAGATGCTGCTCAGCGTTTGCAGGGCGCGGAAGACGGTGGCGATCCAGATCATACGGAAGGCACACGCGCCAAAGAGCGAAATAACGGTCGAGGAAATGGCCTTGCCAAGTCCGCGGACAACGCCGCAGCCGACCTCCATAAAGGAGAGCAGCGCATACGGCAAAAAGGCGATCTGCATGCGCAGCACCGCTGCGTCGTATGCCCCTGCCTCCAGCGAGCCGGGCACGCTGTTGTGTACGCCGTAAAGAGCAAGCAGCGGATCACGCAAAAGGAAAATGATCATAGCTACGGTAAAGGCGATCACTGCGCCCAGGGCATAGCAGCAGAGCATAATGCGCTTGACGCGCTTCGGCTTTTTCGCACCGATATTCTGGCTGGTAAACGTAATGGCGGCCTGATAGACCGAGTTTTGTGCGGTGTAAATGAAGCCCTCCAGGTTCGCCGTCGCGGCGTTGCCTGTAACAATGGGCGAGAAATCGGGGCTGTTGGGATAGAGCGTGTTGTTGACCTGCAGAATCGAGGACTGGATGATCATATTGGACAGCGAGAACAACGAGCCCTGGATACCGGCAGGCAGGCCGACGTAAAGAATATCGCGGAAGGCTTGTCTGTCCAGGCAAAGCTTTTTGAAGGAGAAGCGGCAGGGTCCCTCGTCCTTGGAAAGCTTGATCGAGAGGAAAACCGTTGAAACAGCGTTAGCGATCACGGTAGCCAGCGCAACGCCCTCAACGGACAGCCCGACGACCAGGACAAAGAACAAATTCAAGACAACGTTGACAAGTCCCGAAGCCGAAAGGATATACAACGGCGTACGGGTGTCACCCTTGGCGCGGAAGATGGCGATCAGATAGTTGGCCGCCGAGATAAAGGGAACACCGGCAAAATAGATGATGGTATAGGTGGTCGCAAGGTCAAGCAGCTTGCCCTGTGCGCCCATCAGCGACAGGATCGGACGGGAGATAAACAGACCAATCACGGCACTGACCACACCAAAGATCAAGCTCATGGCCATGGCGGTGTGGGTGGTACGGGAAACGCGTTCGTCGTTTTTGGCGCCCAGATGCCGCGCGACCATGACGTTGGCACCCGTGGCAAAGCCCATAAAGATATTGAGCACCAGGTTGATAAAGGCGCCCGTCGTACCGATGGCACCGACGGCATCCGGCTCGTGCGACATAGATACGACCACCATGTCGGCAGCATTGTACAGCACCTGCAGAAGGTTTGTCACCATCAAGGGCAGACTGAAAACAATGATCTTGGACAGCAGCGCGCCCTCGGTCATGTTGATGCTCTTGGCAGAGGAGTGCGAATGGCGATAGGTGGTGGTGGATTTATGGACGCTGGTATGTAAAAACGTCTTTCTGTACGGCATGCTATTCTCCTTATCTCAAAATGCAAACACAGTTATTATACACTACTTTCTCCTGTTTGTCAATATCGGTCGAAATGTATTTGTGACAAAAAAATCGCCAAAAAACCTTGATAAATCAACAAAAAATGCAGAGAAATCTCTTGACAAATCAAAAAAAATATGATATAATATTGTCTTGGTACGGGCACCGTCAATGCCCGTCTCCTTACCGTGCGCAAATTTTGATTTTACAGGCGTACGGTCTTAATGTCCATAGGGAGGTGTAAAAATATGGAAAAAATGTTGACTTCTTATGAGGCTATGCTCATCGTTAGCGTTGCAAACGGTGACGAAGCCGCAAAGACGACCGTTTCTAAGTTTGTGGATATGATCGCCGCAAACGGTGAAATCGTAGAGACTGCCGAGTGGGGCAGACGCCGTCTGGCATATCCCATCCAGGATATGAACGAGGGCTACTACACGGTCGTTACCTTTAAGTCCGAGGGTGCATTCCCCGC
>JAFTSR010000227.1 GCA_017467225.1 Clostridia bacterium
CCGCCGCCGCGATGTAAATACCGCCGCCGTCGCGGGTCTTATATTTTTCAAACTGCGAGCTCAGATAATCGATAAACCAAACGGCGTACTTATCCACGAAATCGTCGTTATTGCCGTACTTGGGCGCGTCCAGCAGCTTGTTTTGCAGCTCCTCGTAGCCCTCAAAGTTGGCGTTGAGCGCGTCACGCAACTCAGAGAGCGTGGCCGCACCGTCGATAAAGACCACCTTCTCAATCGCTGCCAGCGAGTCGCACACCGTGCCGATGCCCATGACCGCCGCGCCGTGCACCGACGGATAGACGCTGCCGCCGCAGTTGATGTCCAGTCCCCGACCGATGCAGTCCCGGCAGAAGCAGGACAAAAAGGGCTCGGGATAGTAGCGCTGATTGATGGAATCGTTATTGAAGCGGAACCGGGAAACGTAATCCGCCACGCCAAAGGCCAGCTCCTTTTCGTAGGCCGCCATAAAATCGGACATGGTTTTGAAGCCTTCGGGATCGCCCAGATCCAGTCCGAGCGACGAATTGCTTTGGCTGACGCCGCCATTGAACAGGTAATCAAAATAGCGCGGCGTGTCAAAGCGACCGTCCGACCACGGCGGCTGCATACCGGTAATAAAATTCTCGATGCAGCCGACCATGCAGTAATTGTAGACGTCCTCCTCGGCATAGCCGTACCGCTTGAGCGCGGCAATATTGACGTCGTCGTTCATGATGGCCGGGTAGCCAAGACCCGTACCGATGGTCTGCAGGCACTCGTCCAGAAAGTCGTCGGGCGTGTTTGCCGTATAGCGGAGCGACAAATTCGGACCCGGCACGTTGCAGCTTCGCACGGCGCGCAAAATGCAGCGGCTCAGGTCGTTGACCTGGCACTCGCCCTGCGCATTCTGACCGCCGATGCAGATGTTGACCACATCCCCCTGCAGCTTGATAAACACGTTCTCCAGCAGCTCGATTGCCCTCTCGTCCGTCAGCACGCCGGCATCGATATCCGCCCGGTAGAAGGGATACAGATACTGGTCCAGCCGTCCCAGCGCCATGGCTGCGCGCTCCTCCATCAAAAAGGCCAGGTGACAGAACCACACCAGCTGCAGTGCCTGCGCAAAGCTTTTGGGCGGACCGACAAGCAGCGCGCGGCAGTTGTCCACGATGAACTGCAAGCGCTGCGGATCGTAATCGGGCGATTGCAGCTGTGCTTCAGCCTCGTGCATATAATTTTCGATCATGCCAAGGAAGCCGCAAAGCGTTTTCCGCATGGCCTGCAGCGTCAGCACTCTGTCGGCGTCCGATGCATGCACACCGATCGAATGATCGACTGCCTCGATCATGCCCGGCACGCCAACGCGCAGGATGCGCTCATAATCCGGCGCATAGTGGTCCTTGTTGGTGCCAAAGGCTCTTTGCGGGTAGCGATCGGTCGTCTTTTTGGCATAGTTCAGAACGAATTCACTCTCCTTGCAAAACAGCGCCCGTTTGTTACCCGCGATCCACTCGCTTTTGCAAACGGAGGGTTGGGTCTTGGTGAACAGTGTGTAGATGCCGTTGGCACGCAGCGTCGGCATATCGGCCATCAGATTCTCCCGATATCCCAGGTAGCGGAAATAATACGGCGCAAAGGTTCCTTCCACGCCCTGCCACAGCTCTTGCTTCAAAGATTCAAATAGCTTCATACGCGCCTCCTGAACAAGTATCAACTTTATTTCTATTTTACATATGCGGTACGCGCATGTCAATAAACACAATTAAAAATCTTGACAAAATTCATATGAAATGCTATAATTACATACAGAGCATCCCGGCAAAAAGGAGGATTATTTCATGCAAAGCTATGAAATCGAAACGCTGCCTTGCGTAAAGTTTGCGCACATTTTTCATGCAGACACCTATGACAACGTCTTCACGACCCGGGCGCACGCCATGGAGATCACCTTTATCTCCGAGGGCGCGATCACCGTCGGATACGGCGGTGAGGAGCACGTCGCCGCGCAGGGCGATATTGTTTGCCTGCCCTACGATCTCTCCCGTATCAGCGTCAAGTCCGACACCTATCACGAGCATCACACCGTCTATGCGCAGCTGACCTGGTCGCTGCAGGCGCACGCCGACGGCTTGTATCTGCCGCTGATCACGCCGGCCAAATACAACACCCGTGCAGCTGCCAATATCATCGACCGGCTGATCCGCGATCCGCTGCTCTACAAAAACTCGCCTACCAAGGGCGCGGCGCTGTTTCTGGATCTGCTTTGCGAGATCGATCAATGCAACAAAAAGGCGCAAAAGCTCAAGCTGCCGGGCGAGGTACTCTACACGCAGCGCGCCAAGGAATACGTGCAGGAGCATCTGCATCTGCCGATCACGCAAAAGAGTGTGGCGGAGCATCTTTCCATCTCTCCGGCCTATCTTTGCGCCGTCTTCAAAAAGGTGGAGGGCATTCCCTTCCAGAAGTACGTCAACTACCAAAAGCTGGAGGGCATCAAGCACCTGTTGGAAAAGGAGCCGGTGCACATGTACCAGGCCGCCGCGCTGTTCGGCTACAGCGACCCCAACTACGTCAGCCGCCTGTTCAAGCAGCACTACGGGTATAATATTACCGACATCAAATCCGCGTTTCATGATTGAAGGAAATAAGATTCTTCAAATCTCGCACAAATTTTAGAGCATTCCCGAAATCGCAGTTCGATTACAAAAAAATAAGAAACGGCTCAAAAAGCCGTTTCTCACATAGGTTTTTGAAAACAAATAACACCCCAATCGAACTGTTGTGGTTCAGATTTGGGGTGTTATTCAATTTTTTAATGAATTACTTTTCGGCTTCAATTTCGGATTTCAACTGTTGCTTCTTTGCCAAGAGAGTTTGTTCAATAGCTGCGATATCCTCAGCGTGAGCGCTTTCAAATTCCGCAAAGAACCCGTCTTTTGCTGCATTCAAGCTTGCCTCAATCTCGGTAGCCTTTTCTTGAAGCTTTGCCTCAATATTTTCGTCAAACAAGGTATCCTCAAGCTCGGTAAGCTTGCTTTCTGCTTGTCTGAGCTTTGCGATCAAAGCTTCAAGCGCGGCGTTAAGCTCGGTGCCGATCTTCTCGTATGCCGCAAGCATTTTGTTGTAATTTTCTTCGGTCAACTGAAGCGTTACGGTTGCGGAAGCATATTCCTCGCCGTTCACATCCAGGGTCGCCGTGTAATTCTTTTGCTTCAAAAGCTCGACCTTCGCCTCGCGAAGCTTGGCCAATGATTTCTGATACTCGGATTCAGGAGAAACGAGCATTTCGTAACGGAAATTATCAAGCTCGGTAATTGCGGTGCTGTAAACATCAAGCGCGGTTTTGTACGCAGCATGTGTCAAATTATATAGACCGCCCAGCTCTTTGATAATTCTTGCGGTTTCCTCTCTCTGTGCAAACGAGATTTTGTATTCCTTGGCAGAATAATATGCCTCTCTCATTTCTTCGGTCAAAAGAAGCGCCGTTTCGATGCGTCCGGCGGAGATGACCTTGTAGAGCTGTCCTTCATCCATAGCGCTTATCTCTTGCTCGGTATACAGCGAGGTGGAAAGCGCCATCTGGCGAAGCGCGTCTATTTTCAGCGCCTCTACTTTTTCAACCGTTCCGTTAATGTCAAGTGCCTTCAATGTATCATTAGCTTTTTCGGTGATATCCTTTTTCAGCTGCTCGGCATATTTGGAATCACCCGAAACCGAGATCTTCACGGTGTTTTCGGAAGCCTCTGCATTGCCTTGTACAAGATATCCTGTATCAGACGAAAGCGTTACCATCATCTCTACGGCTTCCTCAGGCGTCTTGCCTACAAATGCTTCACCAACGATGAGAATGCTTCCGTCATCGTTGAGCGCCGTAACCGAGACGATCTTGTTCTGATCG